>CAIUTH010000210.1 GCA_903902075.1 uncultured Alphaproteobacteria bacterium | reverse complement strand
GGCTTCAAGGATAGCGCGCATCGGGCAAGCCGATCGGTGCGGTGGCAATTAACACTCGTTACTTTAACGATGTCCGTTAAGCGCGTTCGCAAATAGCTGTCCGCAGCTTGGTACGCCTGGGCTACATCGGGGTGTCCCATTTTGAGGCAATACAAATGCGCAAGGTGTTCAAGAAACTGCTCCGCGACGATACCGGCGCCACGGCCATCGAATACGGCCTGATTGCCGCCCTGATCGCCGTGGCCATCATCAGTGGCGTGTCGGCGGTGGGCTCCAAGCTCTCCACCAGCTTCGACACGGTGCAGACCAGCCTGAAGTAGGCTCTCCGCTCTTCGCGGAGGCCTAAAAGGAAAAAGCCCGCCGGAAGGCGGGCTTTTTTGTTTTCAGCGACCTTTGGCGATCCGTGGCTTGGGCGGGGCGGCAGGGGCTTCCTTGGGCTTGGACGCCTTGTAGATCTTGGTCAGGGCCTCGCGGCTCTTGATGGCGGCGGCGGTCATTTCTGGGAGCTTGGGCATGGGGAACTTTCGGGTGGGAACTTCTGATCCCCACCCTAGAGCCTGTGTGGCTTTCCGTAAACGGACGTTTCCGCTTACCTGCCCAGCTTCAGCCGGGAGCCGCGCCCTGGATACCCAGGCGGACCAGGTAGACCGACTGGGAGGCGCACATCCACAGCCAGTCGCGCTTGGGACCGCAGAAGGTGACGTTGGCGCAGGTCTCGGGCAGGCGGATGCGGCCGATGCACTTGCCGGCCGGATTCCACACCGTGACGCCCATATAGCCGGGGACCGAGGTCGAGCCGGACCAGACATTGCCCGCCACGTCCACCCGGTGGCCATCGGGGCCGCAATGCACCCCGTCGACGTTGCAGTCGGTGAAGCGGCGCTGGTTGGCGATCTTGTTGCCCACCACGTCGGCCACGTCGATGCCGGTGCCCCAGGCGAAATAGACCTTGGAATAGTCGGGCGAGAAGGCGATGCCGTTGGGCACCAGGCCCGGCTTGCCTTCCACCATCACGTCCAGGCGGCCGCTGGGGTCCCAGCGATAGACGCAAGGCGGGCGCACCTGCTTTTGGGAGCCGATAATGCCGGCGCTGCCATTGCCGATATTGGGGTTGGCCAGGCCTGTGGGATTGAAGATGGCGATGCCGGAGTCGGGATGGCCCTCGGCCAGCTGCGCGCCGTAATAGGGATCGGTGAACCAGATCGAGCCGTCCTTGTGGGGCGCAATGTCGTTGGGCGAGTTCAGCGGCTGGCCGTTGTAGTTGTCCGCGATGACGGTCATGGAGCCGTCATGCTCCCAGCGGATAACGCGGCGCAGGAAATGCTGCGCGGTGATCTGGCGGCCCTGGAAGTCGAACGTGTTGCCGTTGGAGTTGAAGGACTGGTGGCGGAATTCGCTGATCTGGCCGGTCTCCCAGATGTAGCGATACTGGGTGTCCTTCGACACGTCGGAGAACACCACATACTGGCCTTCGCTCGACCAGGCCGGACCTTCGGCCCATTCAAAGCCGGTCTTCACGCGCTTGATGGAGCTGTGGCCGATGAAGATGTCGTTGGCGCTGGGGTCCATCAGGATGATGTCCGGATCGGGATAGATGTTGGGCGGCGCGCCCTCGCCGTAGGTGCGGCCATTGAGAATGGAGCTGGACGGCGCAAACACCGGCTTGCCTTGCGCGTTGACCAAAGTTGGCACTGATGCGGCGGCGCCGGCCAGCATGCCGCGGCGCGTCAAATTGAAAGTCATGAAGAATCCTCCCGAGCCTTGTTGTTCTGGCGGGAAGGGGAACCTGCGCGGGCTAGCCTGTCAACCGGGGGCCGCCCCTTGGATATTGACCCTGAGCATGTAGATGGACTGGGTCGCGGTCATGAACAGATGGTCGCGCTTGGGGCCGGCAAAGCACAGATTGGCGCAGCCTTCGGGCAACCGGATGCGGCCAATCAGTTTGCCGTCCGGATTCCACACCGTCACCCCGCCATAGCCCAGCGGCGCCGCCGAGCTTGCCCAGATATTGCCGGCGCGATCGGCACGCATGCCGTCGGGACCGCATTTGATCCCATCCACCATGCAATCGGTGAAGACGCGCAGGTTGGTGACCTTGGCGCCGCTGATATCGCCGACTGTGATGCCACCGCCGCGGATGACATAGAGCTTGGTGTAATCGGGCGAGAAGCAGAGGCCGTTGGGCGCCTTGCCCGCCTCGAACGGTACGGCGATGTCCACGCGGCCGCTGGAATCGATGCGGTAGACATTCATCGGCAGTTGCTGGTGCATGCTGCCAGCCTTTTGGATGCCGACGCCGGTATTGCCGATCGAGGGATCGCGGAAGCCGCCGCCATTCATCGGCCCGTTGCCGTCATCGGGATGGCCCTCGGCCAGATTGCCGCCGAACTGCGGGTCGGTGAACCAGACGCTGCCGTCCTTGTGGGCGCACAGATCGTTGGGCGAGTTGAGCGGCTTGCCGTCATAGCTGTCGGCCAGCACCGTCATTGAACCATCGGCTTCCCAGCGCACCACGCGGCGGAAGAAATCCTGGGTGGAGATCTGGCGGCCCTGGTGATCGAAGCTGTTGCCGTTGGTGGAGAAAGAGGGGCGGCGGAAGATCGTGATCTCGCCATTTTCCCAGATGTAGCGATACAGTGTGTCGTTTTTGACGTCGCTGAAGATGGCGTACTGGCCAAGGCTGGACCAGGCCGGGCCTTCGGCCAGGTGCAGGCCGGTATAGAGGCGGCGGATGACTTCCTGGCCGATCAGCAAGCCGCCAAAGGCCGGCTCGACACGCAGCACGTCGGGATCGGGCGAGAAGGCAGGCGGCGCGCCTGGGGAGTAGTCGCGCGGCGGCTCGGTGATCACCGAGCGCGGCGTGCCCAGCAGCGCCTTGGGCGCCTGGGCGTTGGCAATGGCAGGGATCGCGGCGGCGGCGCCCGCCAGCATCAGGCGGCGATTGAGACCCTCCGGGCGAATGCCCGGCCAAAATTGAGACATGGCGTTCCCCTTATCGTTATCGGGGGGAGCATCGAAGCGGCGCAGGGGCCTGTCAACGGCCCTCAGCCTTGCGCCTTCATGGCGTCGGCGACCTGCTCGGACAGTTTGCGCGCGCTGTTCTGCATCTCGCGCACGATCAGGGCGGCGCGGTCGTCAAGCGGCGTGCGTTCCAGCAGCCGCGCGCCGGCATCCATCGCCGCCAATGTGTTGCGCATGTCGTGGCCTAGCCCGCCGCGGAACCGGTGTCGCAGCTGCTCATTCTCCTTTTCCACCTGTGCCAGATGGGTATGGGTGTCCAGCTGCAGCGCGATCAGATCGGCGAACAGCTTGAACATGCCGGTCACGGCGGGCGTGTTCAGGGTATTGGGCTTGGGATCGATGGCGCAAAGCGTGCCGAAGAATTTTCCGTCCGGCAGGACGATGGGCTGGGAGATATAGCTCTGGAAGCCGTACAGGGCCGGGGTGTGATGACCGCTGAACTGCGCGTCCTTGGCGACGTGATCGATCACCACCCGCTCACCGCTGCTGCGGATCTCGTCGCAGATGGTGGTCTGGACCTTCAGCTCGCTTCCCGGCGTCATGCCGAAGGCGATGTCGTCCTTGACGGCGCAGCACACCCAGCGGTCGTCGGTCACCCGGGCCACGGCGGCAAAGCCCATGCCGGTGGTCAGGCAGACCACTTCCAGGGTGGCGGCAATGCCGGGAATGGCGGCAATGGCGTCCAGGTCGGCCTGGAAATCGTGTGGCGAAGCGGGGGATGAGGACGTGTCAGACATTTTCAAAACTCAGTATTCTCGCGGGATTTTCCGGGAACTTACGCCTTGGGGCAGCGTCCGCGCCAACCCTGATTTGGTACGATATCGGTCAGGTTGACGGGGCCCGGCCGGAAGGCCTAAAACCCCGCCACTTCCGGGAAAGCCCAGCTTTTCCGGTCCCCCGCCTGGCGCGGGGGATCGACCCCAGGCAGCGCAGGTGCGCCCCCTGGGGCGTAATTGCTTGGAGTGTTTGGATTGTTTGAAAGTCTGCAATCTCGCCTGACGGGCGTCTTTGACAAGCTTCGCGGGCGCGGCGCGCTCAGCGAAGCCGATGTCGATGCCGCGCTGGGCGAAGTGCGCACCGCCCTGATCGAGGCGGACGTCGCCTTGTCGGTGGTGAATGATTTTATCGCCAAGGTGCGCCCGCGCGCCATCGGGGAAAGCGTCATCCGCTCGGTGCAGCCGGGCCAGCAGGTCATCAAGATCGTCCATGACGTCTTGGTCGAGACCCTGGGCCAGGAAAATGCCGCCCTGAATATCGGCTCGCCGCCTGCACCGATCCTGATGGTCGGCTTGCAGGGCTCGGGCAAGACCACCACCAGCGCCAAGCTGGGGTTCTTGCTGCAGACCCGCGAAAAGAAGCGCGTGCTGATGGCGTCGCTGGACACCACCCGTCCCGCCGCCATGGAGCAGTTGCGCGTGCTGGGCGAGCAGGCGGGGATCGCCACGCTTCCCATCGTTGCCGGTCAAGGCCCGCTGGACATCGCCAGGCGCGCCATGGCGAGCGCCAAGGTGGGCGGTTATGACGCCGTCATTCTCGACACCGCCGGCCGTCAGCATGTTGACGACCAGCTGATGGCCGAAGTCGCCGCCGTGAAGGCGCTGGTCAATCCCCATGAAACACTGCTGGTTGCCGATGCGCTGACCGGCCAGGACGCGGTGAACATCGCCAAGTCCTTCAACGACCGTCTTGCGGTCACCGGCATCATCCTGACCCGCGTCGACGGCGATGGCCGCGGCGGCGCGGCGCTGTCGATGCGCGCCGTCACCGGCGCGCCGATCAAGTTCCTGGGCGCCGGCGAAAAGCTGGATGCGCTTGAGCCCTTCCATCCGGCGCGCGTCGCATCCCGCATCCTCGACATGGGCGATGTCGTGTCGCTGGTCGAGAAGGCGTCCGAGACGCTGGACAAGGAAGAAGCGGAGAAGATCGCCGCCAAAATGAAAAAAGGTCAGTTCGACATGAACGACCTGAAGGCGCAGCTGAACCAGATGAAGAAGTTGGGCGGCATGAAGGGCGTGCTGGGCATGCTGCCCGGCGTGGGCAAGATCAAGGGGCAGCTGGATGCAGCGGGTCTGGACGACAAGATCCTCACCCGCCAGGAAGCCATCATCCAGTCCATGACCAAGACCGAACGCACCGATCCGGATTCGATCAATGGCTCGCGGCGCAAGCGTATTGCTGCCGGCGCCGGTGTCGAGGTTTCCGAAGTGAACAAGCTTCTCAAGATGCACCGCCAGATGGCGGACATGATGAAGAAAATGGGCAAAGGCGGCCGCATGCCGATGATGCCCGGCATGGGCGGCGGTGGATCGCCCGGTGGATTACCGCCCGGAATGTTTCCGGGTCGGCGTTAACAGCAACGTGATTTAACTCTTTAACTGCAAGGAAAACGTAACATGGCACTTCGCATTCGTCTGGCCCGCGGCGGCACAAAGAAACGCCCGCACTACAACATCGTCATCGCCGACAGCCGCAATCCGCGCGACGGCCGCTTCATCGAGAAGATCGGCTTCTACAATCCGCTGCTGCCGTCCGATCACGCCGACCGCCTGAAGCTGAACCTGGAATCGGCCAAGGAATGGATCGGCAAGGGCGCCGTGGCGTCCGACCGCGTGCACAAGTTCCTGGCCAATGCTGGCCTGGTGAAGGCGCGCGTGCACAACAATCCGCAGAAGGCCCAGCCCAAGAAGAAGGCGCAGGAACGCGCCGCTGCCGCCGCCGCTGCCGCGGCCAAGCCCGCGGAAGAAGCGCCGGCGGCTTAATTGCCTTCGGACATTCTCCTGGCCGCCGTCATGGGCGCGCAAGGGCTCAAGGGCGAGGTGAAGGCTAAAATCTTCACCGCCGCGCCCGATGCCCTGCCGCGCTATGGCAAGCTGCACGCCAGGGATGGCCGCACCTTCACGATCACCGTCTTTCGCCCCTCCAAACAGGGCGAGGCGGTGATTGCGTTTGCGGAGGTCAAGGATCGCAATACGGCCGAGGCCTTGAAGGGCACCGAGTTATTCGTGTCCCGCGATGCGCTTCCCGAACCGGATGAAGACGAGTTCTATCATGCCGATCTGGTCGGTCTGGAAGCGCGCGACAGCGAAGGCCGGGTGATCGGCAAGGTCGTGGCCGTGCACAATTTCGGCGCCAGCGACGTGATCGAACTGGCGCGGGATGACGGCGACAGTGTCCATCTGGCGTTCACGCGCGAAACGGTGCCGGTGATCGAGATCGCCGAGGGCTACATCGTTGTCGCCGTGCCCGAGGACGATGACGGCACCGATCATGTCGAGTAGCTGGTCGGCCACTGTCCTGACGCTGTTCCCGGACATGTTTCCCGGTCCCTTGGGCATCTCGCTGCTGGGCAAGGCGCTGCAACAAAATCTCTGGCAGCTCGACGTGCGTGACATCCGCGATCACGGTCTGGGCAAGCACCGCACGGTGGATGACAGCCCATCGGGCGGCGGGCCGGGCATGGTGATGCGCGCCGATGTGGCCGCCGCCGCCATCGATGCGGTGGAACGGAACAACCGCCCGCTGATCTATCTGTCACCGCGCGGCAAACACCTAGACCAGGCGCGGGTGCGCGAACTGGCATCGGGTTCCGGCGCCATCCTGCTGTGCGGGCGGTTTGAAGGCCTAGACCAGCGGGTGATCGAGGCCCGCGCCATCGAGGAAATCTCCCTGGGCGATTTTGTGCTGGCCGGGGGCGAGATCGCCGCCATGGCCCTGGTCGAGGCCGCCGTCCGGCTGATCCCGGGGGTGCTGGGGGACCACGCTTCCACCCAAGATGAGAGCTTTGCCGCGGGGCTGTTGGAATACCCGCATTATACCCGCCCCCAGCTGTTCGAGGGCCGCCCAATCCCGGATGTCCTAAACGGCGGAAATCATTCGGAAATCGCCAAATTTCGCACACGGGAGGCCGAAAGCCTGACAAAGGCGCGCCGCCCGGACCTCTGGACCCTCTATGAAAAGACCAAACGCTAGGCTATATGCCCCGGCTCAATTGCTGCTTTTCCGCACCGAAAGACGAAGAAAATGAACCTTTTGCAGACCCTTGAAGCCGAGCAGATGGCCGCCGTCCGCGCCAAGCCGCTTCCCGAATTCCGTCCCGGCGACACGCTGAAGGTCAACGTCAAGGTGGTGGACGTCACGTATGACGAAAAAGCCAAGGCGAACAAGACGCGCGAACGCATCCAGGCCTTTGAAGGCGTCTGCATCGCCCGCCAGGGCGCCGGCCTGAACGAGGCCTTCACCGTGCGCAAGCTGTCCTATGGCGAAGGCGTGGAACGCGTCTTCCCGATCTATTCGCCGTTGGTCGACTCGGTGGTGGTGGTGCGCAAGGGCAAGGTGCGTCGCGCCAAGCTCTATTACCTGCGCGGCCGTACCGGCAAGTCCGCCCGCATCAGCGAGCGCACCGACAGCGCCGGCCCGGAAGCTGCCGCCTAAACGCGATTCCAGCCTGATTTTACGGGCCGCAGCGCTTTGTCGCCGCGGCCCGTTTGCTTTTGGCATGCGAAAAAGCCCGGTTTTTCGGGCTTTTTTGGCCTATATGTGGAGAAACCCCCAATTACTTGCGTTTTTTTGACGGTGACCCGCTTTATCTTGCGGGAAATGCCGTAAAATCAGCCTTATCGTTGATTCGTTAAGAGGGAGAATCCCATGGCCACCAAAGCCGCTACCAAGACTGCCGCTGTTAAAGTCGAAACCGTTTCCACCCGCCAGATCGGCGCTCAGCTCGCTGAGAAGCACGAACTGTCGCAGAAGCTCGCCAATACCATTATCGAAGATGTCATTGGCCTGATCACCAAGCACCTGAAGAAGGGCGCTCGCATCCGTCTCAATGGTCTGGGCATCCTCGTCGTGCGCAAGCGCGGTCCGCGCATGGGCCGCAATCCCGCCACCGGCGAAGCCATCAAGATCAAGGCGTCCAAAAAGGTTGCGTTCCGCGCCTCCAAGGAACTGAAGGAAGCGATCTAACTTCGCTTTCGTCTTTTAAAGTACAGAAAGGCCGGATGTTCGCATCCGGCCTTTTCTTTTTGCCGCCCGCTCTCAGAGCCGCACAAGCCGCAATCGCAGGGCATTTGCGATCACCGAAACCGAACTCAGGCTCATCGCCGCCGCCGCGATCACCGGACTGAGCAGGATACCGAACGCCGGATAAAGTACGCCGGCGGCAACCGGCACGCCCAAAATATTGTAAACGAAAGCAAGCACCAGGTTCTGGCGGATGTTGCGCATGGTGGCGCGGCTCAATGTCCGGGCGCGTGCGATGCCGGTGAGATCGCCTTTGACCAGCGTGATCCCGGCGCTTTGCATCGCGACGTCCGTTCCGGTGCCCATGGCCACGCCAACATCGGCCTCGGCAAGGGCGGGGGCGTCATTCACGCCGTCTCCCGCCATCGCCACCACGCGGCCCTCGCTGCGCAGGCGGCGCACGATGGCGTTCTTCTGTTCGGGCAGCACTTCGGCTTCGATGTCGGTAATGCCGAGTCTGTCGGCGACGGCCTCGGCCGTCAGGCGATTGTCGCCGGTCAGCATCACGATCCTGATGCCGTTTGCCCGCAAGCTGTCCAGTGCGGCGGCGGTGGATGCCTTGATGGGATCGGCAACCGCGATGAGGCCTGCTGCCTGGCCATCGACGGTGACAAACATGACGGTCGCACCGTCCCGGCGCAGCGCGTCCGCGCGGCTGTTCAGGCCAGCGCTCAAGCGCTGTGCACCCAGAAGTTTGATCGTGCCAACGCCCACGGCACGCCCGCTCACCATGCCCGTCACGCCCTTGCCGGTGACCGACGCAAACCCGGTTACGGCCTGAAGCGCAATGGCCCGCTCCTGCGCGGCGGCTGTTATGGCGGCGGCCAGCGGATGTTCGCTAGACCGCTCCAGACTCGCCCCCAGCGCCAGGATCCCGCTCTCGTCAAAACCATCGGCCGGCACAACCGCGACAACTCTGGGCCTGCCTTCGGTCAGCGTACCGGTCTTGTCGACCACCAGCGTGTCGATCTTTTCAAATCGCTCAAGAGCCTCGGCATTCTTGATCAGCACGCCCACGCCCGCGCCCTTGCCGATGCCGACCATGATCGACATGGGCGTGGCCAGGCCAAGCGCACAAGGGCAGGCGATGATGACGACGGAGACGGCGGCGACCAGGGCGTAGCCAAAGGCGGGAGCAGGGCCCCAGATCATCCAGGCGGCGAAAGCGAGGATCGCGGCGACCATGACGGCGGGCACGAACCAGGCCGAAACACTGTCGGCGAGGCGCTGGATGGGTGCACGGCTGCGCTGGGCCTGCGACACCATATGGACGATGCGGGCAAGGACCGTGTCCGCCCCGATCTTGTCGGCCCGCATGACCAGGCCGCCGGTACCATTGATGGTGCCGCCGATCAGCTTGGCATCCTGCGCCTTCCCGGCCGGCATCGATTCGCCCGTCACCATGGATTCATCGACGCTGCTTTTGCCCTCCATCACCGTGCCATCGACGGGCACGCTCTCGCCGGGCCGCACCCGCAGCCGGTCGCCCACCTGGACCTCCTCAAGGGCAATTTCTTCGTCTTGCCCATCTTCATTGATGCGCCTGGCGCTTTTGGGGGCCAGCTTCAACAGGGCGCGGATGGCGCCGCCGGTCTGTTCGCGGGCGCGCAGTTCCAGAACCTGCCCCAGCAGCACCAGCACGGTGATCACGGCCGCGGCCTCGTAATAGACCGCGATCATGCCGCCATGCCGGACTTCCATCGGGAACAGGTCCGGCAGGAAGGTCGCGGCCAGGCTGTAGAGATAGGCAGCACCGACCCCCAGGGCGATCAGGGTGAACATGTTCAGCGAGCGGTTGCGCAAGGACGCCCAACCCCGCGCGAAGAAAGGTCTGCCGGCCCACAGGACGACCGGCGTGCTGAGTGCAAACTGTATCCAGGTGGAAGTTTCCGGAGAAATGGTCCTGTCAACCTG
>CAIUTH010000209.1 GCA_903902075.1 uncultured Alphaproteobacteria bacterium | reverse complement strand
GATCGAAGGCAAGGAAGAAGGCGCCAGCCCCAAGGTCGACCTGGCCACCGAAAAGAAGCATGGCGATTTCGTACGCAAGCTGATCGAAACCGGCCGCGTCGATACCGTGCATGACGTGTCCGACGGCGGGTTGCTGGTGGCGATTGCCGAAATGGCGATGCCCCGCGGCATCGGCGCATCCGTCGGCATCGCCGGGCTGCCGGACGCCATTCCTTTCTGGTTCGGCGAAGACCAGGCGCGCTATGTCATCGCCGCGCCGTTTGCGCAGGCCGAGAAGATCGTGGCCGAAGCCATCGCCGCGTCCATCACCGTGGCGGAACTGGGCAAGACCGGCGGGGACAAGATCACGCTGGACGACAAGGACTGCGCGGCGATTGCCGAACTGAAGGCCGGGTTTGAAGACTGGTTCCCCAATTTCATGTCGGGCACAGAAATCCCGGTGACGAATTAAGGACTGATGTCATGGGCATGAAGGGCAGCGAAATCGAGAAGTTCATCAAGGACGCGTTCCCCGACGCGGACATCGAGATGAAGGACCTGGCTGGTGACGACAATCACTGGGCCGCTGTGGTCACGTCATCTGCCTTCAAGGGCAAGACCCGCGTCGCCCAGCACCAGATGGTCTATGCGGCGCTCAAGGGCAACATGGGCGGCGTGCTGCATGCCTTGCAGCTGACCACCGTCGCCAAAGATTAGAACAAATCGCCCCAACCCAGCTTCCGCACACGGCGATATTCGTCCTTGTCGCGAGATGCCACAAAGGCGCTGCGCAATCCGCTTGCATCGCACAGTTTGAAGGTCAGGCCGGGCTTGGTTTCCAGGACCGGCGCCAGAATGCGCGCGCCGCCGCTGGCTTTCTGCCGCGTCACCACGACATAGCTGTAGCGTTCATCCTCGAACGGCACGTTGGCGCCTTTGAGCAGCATGTGGTCGCGGTTGCGCGGCAGTCTTTGACTGAAGTGGCACCAATCATCTCCGGCCATCGGGCAAGCCTGGTCATGCGTGCAGGGCGCGGCGACATGTGCGCCGTCTTCGATCAGCGCCGCACGCGCGGCCCGGATGCGGGCAAAGCCATCCGGCGTGCCCGGCTCGATCAGCGCCAGCACCTGCGCGCCCGAGGCCCACAAATGCCGCGCGGTTGCCGCCGCAGAAGCCTGAGGCAGTTCGGCCAGCACATAGCTGGCGACCATCAGGTCGGCCTGTGGTTTGTCCGCGCCAAGATCGCCGGAAAGAATGTCCGCGCCCGCCAACGGCCCGCTATCCGCCAGCTTGCGCGCCAGGCTGCGCAGCGCAGGATTATGATCCAGCATGGTGACGGAGGCGAGATCCGGCCAATACGTCACCGCCGCCCAGCTCGCCGCGCCCGTGCCGGCGCCCACATCCAGCAGGCTGGCGGGCGCAAAGTCCGGCATCACGCCTGCCAGGCGCGCAAACACCGCGGCGCAGGCGGCATAGGTGGCCGGCATGCGCGCGATGGCATAGGCCGCCGCCTGGGCCGGCGTGACGATGGCCCCCGAGGTGGCGCCCTTGCGGTAGCCGGCGGATTGCTGCTGCGCGGCCGCAATCATGTCGGCGCGCGGCACCCCTTCCAGCAAGGCCGCGATGGCGGTGGTTAAAGCGGCCGGCAGTTGCATCAAAACCCTGCAAAAACGGGGGTTTCCAGGCCGCCTTGACCCATTGCCACACCGTGCTTAGATCATAGCCGAGTTTCAGCGAGAGTTCCCAAATGTCTGATGTCCAGGCCCGCATTGCCGACGAAGTGAAGAGCAACGATGTGCTGCTGTTCATGAAGGGCACCCCCGGCTTTCCGCAGTGCGGCTTCTCGGCGGTGACGGTGCAGATCCTGTCCCACCTCGGCGTCAAGTTCAAAGCCGTGAACGTGCTGGAAGACCCCGAAATCCGGGAAGGCATCAAGACCTATTCCAACTGGCCGACCATCCCCCAGCTGTATGTGAAGGGCGAGTTCGTGGGCGGCTGCGACATCATCAAGGAAATGTTCGAGCAGGAAGAGCTGGTGCCCTTCCTGGAACAGCATGGTGTGACGCTCGAAACGGCGTGATCCGCCGGTTTACCGGCACCCGAAAAACGGAAAGGTTTTTCTTACGAAAGGCCTTTGTCGTTTCCGGACGGTCTGAAGGCGGTCAGAGGCGCTGATCGGCCATGCGGCGCAGGTCGCCGCGATCCAGGTTGGTCATGATCACCCGGTCGGCGCGGTTGTAGCGCACATCCGATGCGTCGATCCAAACGGTGCGATTATTGTCCAGGCGGACCAGCAGAGCCGTGACGCTGCCGCCGCGGCCGCGGCTGGTGTCGGTGACGGTGCCGACGCGGCGGCCATTCATCAGCTGCACCCGGCCACCGATCAGATTGGTGTCGCGGTCCATGACGCTCCAGCGGCCATCGCTGCTCCAGGCGCCGCGGTGATAGGCGTTGCGTTCGGCGGCATAGCGGTTGCGCAGATCGTTATAGTGGGCATTCTTGTCGTCATATTCAGCCTGCTTGGTGCGATTGTCCTGCACCTGCTCCTGATACTTGTTCTGCTCGGCCTGATAGCGGGCATTGTCGCCACTGACGCGATCGTCCACGGCGCGATTGTCGGCGCCGACCTGGCGATTGATGCGGGCGGTATCGGCTTTTTCCGCTGCGGTGGAATGGGTGGTGGGCATGCCATCGGCATTGACCCGGTTGCGTTCCGGCGAGTCATAGGTCTGCGCGAAGGCAGGGCTGAGGCAGACCGACAGCGCAATGCCGCTGACGGCAGCCATCAGTGTCACGGACAGATTGCGGGCATGAAAATTCATGGCGCGGCTCCTTTTGGGCGTGCGCCAAAGAGCGGTGCTCTTTTTTGGGCGTGCGACAGCTAACGCGGCGAGGGCCGCAATGTTCCATGCCGCACCGAAGCAGCCCAGATACAACAACACCTCCGGTCCATGTCTGGGCCGGAGGTGCGGTCGCAGTGCCCGTTTGGGCCGAATTAACGCGAATAAAATTCCACGATGAGATGCGGTTCCATCTGCACGGCGTACGGAACGTCCGCGAGCTTGGGGGTACGCAGCAGCTTCACCGACTTGGCTTCGCTGACTTCCAGGAAGTCGGGCGTGTCGCGCTCAGCGCTCTTGGAGGCTTCCAGAACCAGCGCCATTTCGCGGGCCTTGGGGCCCAGCTCGATCGTGTCCTTTTCGGTCACATGGTACGAGGCGATGGTGACGCGGCGGCCGTTCACCTTCACATGGCCGTGGCTGACCAGCTGACGGGCGGCGAACGGGGTAGGCACGAACTTGGCGCGATAGACGACGGTGTCCAGGCGGGTTTCCAGCAGACCGATCATGTTCTCGCCGGTGTCACCGGGGCGGCGCGCGGCGTCGGTGTAATACTTGCGGAACTGGCGCTCGGTGATGTTGCCGTAATAGCCCTTGAGCTTCTGCTTGGCCTGCAGCTGCGTGCCATAGTCCGACAGCTTCTTGGCGCGGCGCTGGCCGTGCTGGCCCGGACCATAGGAACGCTTGTTGACCGGGCTCTTGGGGCGGCCCCAGATATTCTCGCCCATGCGGCGGTCGAGCTTGTACTTGGAATTTTGGCGCTTGCTCATCAGTCCTGCTTTTCAGATTTTGGTGCGGCTTGGGTGCCGGAAAGGCGCGCACTATATGCAGCGACCTTGGCATGTCAAACGCATGCAACCACAGGTTTAGTACCAGATATCTTACTAAATAATATCAATGGCTTGGGCCATTTCTGCCCGCGCATTGGTACTGTTACCGTTTGCCGGAATCTCGAGATTGCCGGGTTTTGCGCTACGACCCGGCCCATGACGGACCCTACCCTGGTAGCGGCAATTCTGGCGCGGAAATACCATACCACGTCGTATGCCTACCTGCTTGGCGCAGGTGCCGCCTTTTTCATTATCGTGGTTGTTGTCGGATATTTGTGGAGGCGGCGTGCCTAAAGGACTTCAAGGCCAGAAACGGCCCGTCCCACCACGACAGGCATGAGGGATATGGGGATGAGGGCCTGATCACCGATCCGGCGCTGCGATCCTGAGCAGACGGAGTTCCGTCCAAGCGCCTTATTCTTAAGGTTACGCGCCGTGCCGGCGCGACACCGTACGCGCCGTGGCTGTATCTGGCTGTGGCGGGGGCGGCCCGCCCTGGAAGAGCGTGCTGGCTCCAGACGCAGCAAGCGGATTTGACGCCTCCATGCATCGCAACTGAGTCTGCCCAACGGCAGGGTCTGGCGGCCGTCCGGCGGCGGCCGAAGGGCCTCCCCTTGCCCCCCTTTGCCCGGCTCAGTATCTGATTGTGAAGGCCCCGTGGCGGAACTGGTAGACGCACCGGACTTAAAATGACCGTAAATATTGACTATCTTGCT
>CAIUTH010000208.1 GCA_903902075.1 uncultured Alphaproteobacteria bacterium | reverse complement strand
CTGGTGGCGCTGTTCCATGCCAGGAACGACCCGGCGGCGGGAGCGGACCGCGCCGCAGAGGTGGGCGAAATCGAAAAGCGCGTCGAGACGGCGCTGAGGGACGTGCCCTCACTGGACGACGACCGTATCATCCGCCGCTTCAAGAATGTGATCGACAGCGTGCTGCGCACCAACTTCTTCCAGAAAAGCGCCGACGGTTCGGCCCGGCCGGCCATGGCAATGAAATTCAATTCCGCCAGGCTCGATGAACTGCCGGCGCCGCGTCCTTGGCGGGAAATTTTCGTCTATTCCCCAGCCCTGGAAGGGGTGCATCTGCGCTTTGGTCGCATCGCGCGCGGCGGCCTGCGCTGGAGCGACCGGCGCGAGGATTTCCGCACCGAAATCCTGGGCCTGGTGAAGGCGCAGCAGGTGAAAAATGCCGTAATCGTGCCGGTGGGCGCCAAGGGCGGCTTCCTCCCCAAGCTGATGCCCGCCAATCCCAGCCGCGAACAGTTCATGGAAACCGGCATCTCAGCCTACAAGACTTTCATCAACGCGCTGCTGGACGTTACCGACAATCTGGAACAGCACGGCCAGATCCTACCGCCACCGGATGTGCTCAGGCCCGATGGCGATGATCCATACCTGGTGGTGGCGGCCGACAAGGGCACCGCCACCTTCTCGGACATCGCCAACGGCATCGCGCTGGAGCGCGGCTTCTGGCTGGGCGATGCCTTCGCCAGCGGCGGCAGCGTCGGCTATGACCACAAGAAGATGGGCATCACCGCCCGCGGCGCCTGGGAAGCGGTAAAGCGCCACTTCCGCGAGCTGGGCACCGATATCCAGTCCACCGACTTCACGGTGATCGGCGTGGGCGACATGTCGGGCGACGTGTTCGGCAACGGCATGCTGCTGTCCAAACATATCCGCCTGGTGGCGGCGTTCGACCACCGCCACATCTTCCTGGATCCCAATGCGGACGCCGCCACCGGCTTTGCCGAGCGCGAGCGGCTGTTCGCCCTGCCCCGTTCCAGCTGGGACGATTACAACAAGGAATTGATCGGCCAGGGCGGCGGCGTGTTCGCCCGCACCCTGAAGGAAATCCCCCTGTCGCCCGAAGTGAAGGCGCTGATCGGAGCCAGCGCCGATTCCCTGTCGCCGCCGGCCCTGATCAACGCGCTGCTGAAAGCCCAGACCGACCTGCTCTGGTTCGGCGGCATCGGCACCTACATCAAGGCCGCCTCGCAATCCAACCTGGATGCCGGCGACCGGGCCAATGACGCAGTGCGCGTTAACGGCAATGAGCTGCGCGCCAAGGTGGTGGGCGAAGGCGCCAATCTGGGCGTGACGCAATTGGGCCGCATCGAGGCAGCGCGGTCCGGCGTGCGCATCGAGACCGACGCGATCGACAACAGCGCCGGCGTCGATACCTCCGACCATGAAGTGAATTTGAAGATCCTTCTGGGCGGGCCGGTGATGCGCGGCGAACTGAGCAAAGAACAGCGCAATGCCCTGCTGGCCTCCATGACCGACGATGTGGCGGTGCATGTGCTGGCCGACAATTACAACCAGACCCTTGCGCTGGCTGTCGCCGAGCAGCGCGGCCTGCGCGACCTGGATGCGCAGGGACGGCTGATGCGCGATCTGGAATCGCGCGGCAAGCTGGACCGGGGTGTGGAGTTTCTGCCCGGTGATGCGGCGCTCACCGCGCTGGCCCATGAAGGCAAAGGGCTGACGCGCCCCGAACTGGCGGTGCTTCTGGCCTATGCCAAGCTGGACTTGGATGCCGAAGTTCTAGCCAGCAGCCTGCCCGACGATCCGGTGTTTGAATCCCTGCTGTCCGGTTATTTCCCGCCGGCCGCCGTCGCCGCATTCCCGAATGAGCCAAGCCGCCATCGCCTGCGGCGCGAAATTATCAGCACGGTGTTGATCAACACCATCGTCAACCTGGCCGGCATCGTGTTCGTTCTGCGTACCCGTGAGGTGACCGGCCTGTCCGCGGCACAGGTTGCGCGCGGCTTTGTGCTCAGCGACGGCGCCTTTGGCCTGTCGGCGCTGAAGACGCGCATCGACGCGCTGGACCTGAAAGTGGATGCCGCGATCCAGACCCGGCTTTATTCTGACATCGCCGACCAGTTCCGCACCGCGACGCGCTGGTTCTTGGCGCATGTCGCGGGCGATGCCGCCATCACCGATACCGTGGCGCAATACCACGCCGGAGTGGAAGCACTGCGCGAGAATTACAAGCTGACCCGGGCCGACCTGGACGGCATTGCCGAACTGACCGCCGCAGGTGTGCCCGAAGACTTGGGCCGAGACATGGTGCTGCTGGATCCGCTGGCGGCGGCGCTGGACGTGGCGCTGCTGGCGCATGAGACACGGCAGCCGCTGGACAAGGTGGCGCCGCTCTATTTCCAGCTGGGCGAGACATTGGGCCTGGACCGGCTGCGCAATCTGGCGAGCCGCTATGCGCCGCCCGAACATTGGGACCGGCTGGCGCTGCGCCGGCTGCTGGACGATTTGTCCCAGTCCCAGCGCAGCATCACCGCCAAGCTACTGGCCAGCGGCGGTACCGTGGACGACTGGGCCCAAAAACAGGGCGATGCGCTGGAACGCACCCGCACCTTACTGGGCACCCTGGATGCCAGCGGCGAACTGAGCGTCGCCAAGCTGATGTTGGCTTCCAGCCAGATCCAGAATTTGGGATAGATGGCGCAGCCGCGCCAAAGCCTGTAACGCTGACGCCGTGGAAAGCCGTTCCGTCCTGATCGCCGTCGCCGCGGCCGCCTTGCTGTGCGCGCCCGCACAGGCGCAGCGCCGGCGCGAGCCGCCCGGGGAATGGGACGTGACATTGGGCGCGGCCGTGGCCTCGCGGCCCAGCTTTGAAGGCAGCGACCGCAGCATCGTGCGGCCCCTGCCCTTTGTCACGGTGCGCTGGCGCGACGCGATCAGCCTTGGCGAAGGCGGGCTCAGCGTCACCGCGCATCTGAAGAATTTCCGCTTCGGCGGCGGGCTCATGGTCGATCCCGGCCGCAAGGATCACAGCAGCGGCGGGATCTTTGAGTCCGGCGACGACCGGCTGAAAGGGCTTGGCACCATCAGGGCCTCGCCAGGCTTTCGCGCCTTTGCGTCCGCCCGCCTGAGCCTCTTCAACTTTGAAGTCTCAGCCGTCAAATCCCTGAACCATGGCGTGACGGGAAGCCTGGGCCTGTCGGCGCCGCTGCCGCTGGGCAAGAAGCTGATCCTGATGCCGCATGTCCGCGCCACCTGGGCCGACGGCCAGTACATGCAGACCTATTTCGGCGTCACCCCGGTCCAGGCCGGCGCCTCGATCTTTCCGCGCTTCAATGCCGGCAGCGGCTTCAAGGATGTGCGGGCCGGCGCCAACCTGATCTGGCGCATCAACAACCATTGGTTTGCCGGCACCGATATCGGCGTCACACGCCTGCTTGGCGATGCCGCCCTCAGTCCCATCAGCCTTCGCGACACCAATGTCACGGTGATGGGCATGGCGGGTTACCGCTTCTGACGAAGTGTGTTCAGCGCAAACTTTCCGTTCCGCCCGCTCCCAATTTGTCGTAGGGTTTCGCCGCATCCATAAGCTGGCACAGTAAGACAGATGCTCGGGGGCGCATGGGGGGATCACCGTATTTAATCGGCTCGCTGGCCGTCTGGCAGGGCCTGTTCAGTGCGTCCGAACTGGACGCACTCGTGCGGCTGGGCGACGGCCTGGCGCTGGAAAAGGCCGAGCTGTCGGCCGGCCGCGGCTATGAAAACATCCGCAGCACCAAGGTCGCCTGGGTGCCGCGCACGCCGCAAACCGAACATCTGTACCAGCGCATGGAAGAAGCGGTGCTGGAAATGAATGCCCGCTACTTTCGCTTCGATCTGTCAGGGCTGGCAGCGCTGCAATATGCCGTTTATGGCGGCTCCGAAGGCGGTCACTTCGACTGGCACAAGGATTATGGCCGCGACCCCTCCGATCCCGACCAGGAACCGCGCAAGCTGACTCTCAGTCTGCAGCTGAGCGATGGCAGCGACTATAAAGGCTGCGACCTGCAGGCGCGCGCCGGCAACCTGATCGACACCGCGCCGCGCGAACGCGGCACCATCGTCGCCTTCCCGGCCAACGTGCTGCACCAGGTTACGCCGATTGAATCAGGGGTGCGACGATCGCTGGTGACCTGGGCGGTGGGACCGGAGTTTCGCTAGCGCACCGCATCGAAATTCATGTCCAGCAGTTTGGCGAACCACTGGATGAAACGTTGACGCCGCGCCACTTCCGCAGGGCCAGACCCGTTGCGCAGCCGCGGGCCGATCAGCGCAGCGCCGAACGCGGCGACGGTGGTGAGGTGCATGACAGAGAGCGTATCCTCGATATCGAACAAGATCGCGCTGTTCGCGGTTCAATATGGCGGGATGAAGATGATCGGAAAGCGCCGCTATCACACGCACCGGAAGACAGTGATGACGACTGCCTAGCTGCGGACGATATTGATCTGATGCACGGATTGGTCGGCAGACTTTTCCTGCCCGACAAATTCAATGCCGATGCCGTCGGCGTGATGGCGCGCCACCCGGCCGGCGATCTGGGCGATCAGCACGAACTCGCCGATCGGCGGCTTGACGTCAGTCTTCAGCGACACGCCGCCCACCGAAATGTCCATCACTTCGCAATGCACGATCTGGCCGTCGGCGCGGGTATATTTGGCGAAACCCTTCTGGTTGGAACGTTCGTGGCGGCGCAGCACGCTGTCATCCACCAAGGCCTTGTTGAGGAACAGGATCAACTGCTCCGCAGTGCGTTCGCGCTTGGACGGGGTGCAGACAAAGGCGATGCCGAAGCCATAGCCGTCGCGGCGCACGACGTTGCCTTCAAAGCGGCCGAAATTGTCGACATAGAGCACGACAGGGGTGCCGGCCTCGGGAATGATCTCGCACACGATGGCCGCGCCACCCGGTGACAGGTCCGAAATGGTGCAGCGGGCTTCGCGGCTGTCGGACGGAATAAACAGGCGCCCGGGCAGGTCCACCCGGACACGGCGAAAGCGCCGGCGCTCGGCCCCCGCCTTGGCGACGACCGGTTCGGCGTCCTTTAAGGACATCGCCAAGCCCTGCATGGGCCCCGCCCAGTTGTTAATGTTTCAAGGCTTTGTACCCCTGGCAGGGTCAACAGGAGGTTACCGGCAGGCCGCAGGAGGCCAAAAACGCCTGTTTTTCGCTTTCAGGGGCCCTTTTGAGAGGTCCCAAATGAGTCAACCATTTTGAAACAGGGGCCTTTTTCGCTTCTGCCTGCCGCGCTATAGGAAAGGCGGGTAAAATTTTGCGGCACGGAGCAGGGCTGGGGCCCGACATACTCGCCGCCTCGTGGGGACTTAATAATATGCGCTTTCCTATCATCACTCGCGGCCATTGCCGCCGCCTGACCATGCTTGCTGCCGCCGGCGTCCTGGCCCTGGGCCTTGGCGCCTGTTCCAGCGACGACGCCGAAGATGTCGGCGCCGGCACGCCTTTCACCCAGGCTTTGGCCAAGGATTATGGCGATCTGTCCGCCCAGGCCGCCGCCCTGCCCTCCGAACCCGCAGAGGACAGCGGCTTCTTTTCGTCTTTGAACCCTTTCTCGGACAGCGAAAGCTCCAGCGACCTGCTCGCCAAGGCCTTCACCGCCAAGGCGGATCTGGCCAATGGCGGCACCGAGCCGGAACTGGAAGCGGCCAATGGCCCGGCCCAGTCCGCCCTGCGCACCCGTTTGGTGCGTGACATCGCGGCCGGCAAGGACCAGTTCCCCGAACAGGCCGCCCGCGCCCAGGCCGATTATGACTGCTGGGTCCTGTACGGCACCGTGCCCAGCGCCGCCGCCGCGGCCCAGGCCTGCAAGACCTCGCTCG
>CAIUTH010000207.1 GCA_903902075.1 uncultured Alphaproteobacteria bacterium | reverse complement strand
TGGCAGCAAAATTGGCATGAGCCATGAATGATCCGGACCTAGTGTCCGGATCATTTTGCCATGTCCATTGCCCTTGATAGCGGGGAAGCGCGCTTTTCGCTTCCTTCTTATGCACCCCGCCTTCTCACCCTGGCCGGCCTGTTGGCCTATGTTGGGATGCTGGCTGTCGCCTGGTGGGCCATTTCGGCACGCCTGCCGGACCAGATCCCGCTGACCATCGTCGGACATGCCTTCAGCCTCAAGCATGTGCATGACAAGATTCTCAGCACCGGCTCCATCCTGCTGCTGATCCTGCCATCCGCCTTCTGGATCGAATGCGCCGTGGTCGGCTGGCGCCAATCCTCTGCGCGCGCCCTGCTGGCGCCTACCGAATCGATGAAGACCGACATCTGCTTCTTCCTGATGGAGCAGCTGCATCTGAACGGCATGATCGGCAAGGTGCTGATGCTGGGCCTGTCGATCATCTCGGGCGTGGCACTGCGCGACTGGATCGCGGCCCGCACCGGCTTTGCCATCGATCCAACCGTCCTGCCGCTGTGGCCGCAGGTGATCGTCTATTTCTATGCCTATTCCTTTTTCGACTATTGGGCGCACCGGGTCGGTCACACAAAATGGTTCTGGCCGCTGCACCGCTATCATCACGCGGCGCAGGATTTCTGCGTCATCAATGGCGGGCGCATCCATCCCGCCGGCTTTGTCGGCATCGTCTCCATCAATATCCCCATGCCGCTGCTGGGCGCGACCCCCGAAGCCATGATCTGGGTCAATGTGGTGACCTCGGTGCTTGGCTTCCTGATCCATTCGCGCATGGAAACCGGATTTGGCTGGGTGGGCCGTTATGTCATCCAGTCGCCGCTGCATCACCGCCTGCATCACAAGCTGGATATGAGCACCCCCACCGGTTTCTTCGGCATGGCCCCCATCTGGGATCACCTGTTCGGCGGCTGGAGCGAATGCCGTGACCGCAATGTCGCGGTCGGCGTGGATACGCCCTACGCCCAGGGCTTCTGGGTGATGCCGGACCTGCTGCGCGACTATTGGGATTTCTGGAAGGGCCTGGTGGGCCGCCGGACGCTTTCTCCCAGCGAGCAGATCACACGCTGAAGCTTTGGGGCGGTGCCCCGCGCCTTTCCGACATGATGGCGTAAGCCGCTTCCAGGTCGCGGGTGAAACGCACCACGTCGAACAGGCGCGCGTTGGCTTTCCCTAGCTTGTCCTTCAACGCCTTTATCTTTTCCGGATTGTGCGCCAGTTCCAGCGCCTTGGCTTCATATTCGGCCAGGGTCTGCGTCACCATCTCGTCCAGCTCGGCGGCCCTGAGCAGGCTGGCGGCAACGCGGCCGGCAAACGCCTCGCCTTCGCAGGTCAGTACCGGCAGGCCGGCGCCCAGCGCATCGGCCGCGGTGGTATGGGCGTTGTAGGGCAGGGTATTCACGAACAGGTCCGCCAGCTGGTGACGCGCCAGGTGCACCTCCAGGGGTGCGTCCTCGGCATAGACCAGCCGCGCCGGATCGATGCCGCGCGCTGCCGCCGCGCGCTCCAGGTTGGCGGCTGCATCGGGGGCCGTGCGCTTGAGCCACAGCACACTGCCTGGCACCTGCGCCAGCAGCCGCATCCAGACATCGAACACGGGCGCGGTGATTTTCCAGGCGGTGTTGAAGCAGCAGAAGACAAAGCCTTTCTCCGGCAGCCCGACCTGCGCGCGGCTCAGCGCTGTGTCCGAACGCCCCAGCAGGGCGGGAAAGAAACTGCCGGGCAGGTGCACCAGCTGTTCGCTGTAGAAGAGCTGGTGCGCGAAAGGCGTCACCACGGCGTCGCCGATCACGTAATCGATGAACGGCGCCCCCGTCGTGCCGGCATAGCCCAGCCAGCTGGCCTGCACCGGCGCGAAGCGATGGGCGAAGATCTGCAGGCGGGAAAAGCCGGTATGTCCGCCCAGGTCGATCGCGATATCGATTTCCATATCACGCAATCGGCGGGCGATCTCGTCGCTGTTCAGGGCGGCGAAATCGTGGAAACGATCAAAGCCTTTTACCAGGCGGGCGCGGATGGCGCTGTCGTCGCTGAGGCCGGTGGAAATACCGATTACCTGGAAGCGCGCGCTGTCCTGGTGCTCGATCACCGGCGCCAGTTGGAAGGCTACCGCATGTTCGCGCATGTCGGCCGAGATGTAAGCCACCCGGATACGGTCATGGCGATAGGCCTGGCCGGTCCACAGCGGCGGCGGGATGCGGGGCGTCAGTTCGCGGACGGCGGCGGCCGCGCGCGACAACTGTACCTGCTTGTCGCTGGTAACACCCAGCAAGGTCAGCGGCGGCGCAAGCAGGATCGACCCATCCTGCGTCATCTGGGCCACCCGGTCCCAGTCGCACAGGTTCAGCGCCGCCATGACGCGGTTGGACAGTGCCGGGGCAAATGCGGGATCCAGCGCCACGGCGCGGTCATAGCTTTCCAGGGCTTCGCGGTGACGTTGCAATTCGCCCAGCACCACGCCGCGGTTGAAATGCAGCAGCGCGATATTCGGCTGCAACGCCAGCGCGCGGTCCAGCGCCGCGATGGCCTCGGCGGGCGGCTGCATCCGGGACAGGAGGACGCCGCGATTGAACAGCGCCTCGAAATTGTTCGGCTGTCCCGCTAGCACCTGGTCGAAAGCCGCCAGCGCCTCGTGCAGGCGCTGGGCGGCCATCAGGGCATGGGCGTAATGGCCCAGCGCCGTGGCATCGCCCGGTTTTTTCTTCAGGGCCTTGTTCAGCAGGGTGATGGCGTCGTCATAGCGGCCCTGCTGCGCCTTGAGATAGCCCAGCATGTGCAGCGCCGGGAAATTGCCGGCATCGGAGCGCAGCACCTGGCGATAGGCCGCCTCCGCCTGGTCCAGCCGGCCGGCGCGATGCAGTCCCAGCCCCTGTTCGAATATCTGACGCAACGCCATGCGCGGCTCTAGAGGTCCTTCAGCAACCAGCGGATGGAGCGCTTCTGCAGTTCGACATATTGCGGATTCCACATGGCATGGATGGTGTGGCCCACGGCGGTGAACACCACCCGGCCCTTGCCATAGTCATAGGCCCAGCCGGCCGGCGATTTGGTGCCGCGCCCTTCATAGGTCAGCCCGTCGAGATTTTCCGATTCCAGGATCACATATTTGGGATCCTTGTCGTAGTCCACATAATGCTGCTCGTCATTGACGATGAAGGGTTTCATGCCCGCCGTGATAGGATGGGCGTTGGCGGTGGCATGCACCTGGAACGGGCGCAGCGGGGGATGGCCGAAATAGGCGCCGCCCATCACGTCGCGGTAATTCCTGGATGACAGCGAGATATGGCTGGAATTGTGCAGCGGATAAAAACCGCCGCCGGCATTGACGAAATTCCGGATCGCCGTTCCCTGTTCCTCGGTCATCCAGCTCACCGCCTTGGCGGCCGGAAACTTGTCGGCGTCTTCCAGCATCATCTCATAGGCGGTGTAGGCATCGGGGCCCGAATAGCCGCCGGGCCAGACCATGCCGTCGCGCAGGATCAGCAGCAGCTGGTAGGGCTTGATCGTGGCGGCCGACAGGCCGGCGTAATCCATGGTGTAGTCGATGGCGATGTCCATCTCATGGAACACCTTGTCCAGGCTGACGCGGATATAGTCGGGATTGTGATAGCGGTCGCCGATCAAGGCGAGCGCGCGGGGGCGCGCCTTGGTGGCGGCCCTGGATCCGGCCCCGGCGGGAATCGCCGCGGCGGCGGCGCCCGCCACCAGCATGCGGCGGCTGATTTTCGGCTGGAACAGTTTCATGCCATGCTCCCCTTGCTTGTTCTTGTTTTTGCGAAGTTTTCGGAACGCGAAAGCTATAGACGTCCCGCCCCCGCCCCGCCAATATAGTCATACAAATAATACAGGCCGGGCAACGGGCCGGACCGGCTGGAAGGATAGTTCAGGATGGCGAAAACCGAAAATCGCGGGCATTGGCTTGCGGCCCTGATGGCCGTTGCCGCTCTCGCGCTGACCGGTTGCGACGCCAAGCCTTCCAAGACGCAGGCTGGCGGCGCGGTGGATGGCTGGCCGGTCTGGGGCCACAGTCATCTGGGCCAGCGCTACAGCGCCAACACCCAGATCACGCCCGTGAACGTGAAGGACCTGAAGGTCGCCTGGACCTATCGCACCGGCGACCTGTCGGGGCCAGGCGAGAAGGCCACCCTGGCGTTCGAAGCCACGCCCATCCTGGCCAACAACACGCTTTATCTGTGCTCGCCGCGCAACCGCATCGCCGCGCTCGATCCCGTCACGGGCAAGGAAAAATGGATGCGGGACCTCAAGCCCGACATCAATGGCGGCACCGTCATTGTCTGCCGTGGCGTGTCCTATTGGAAAGACAGCCAGGCCAGTGGGTTCTGCTCGCAGCGCATCTTCGCCGCCACCATCGACGGCAAGATGTGGGCGCTGGATGCCGATTCCGGCAAGCCCTGTACCGGATTCGGCACGGGCGGGCGCGTCGACCTGCACGACAATCTGGGCTTTGTTGAAAAGCCGGCGCTCTATGGCGTGTCCTCGGCGCCCACCATCGTGGGCGACATGGTGATCACCGGTTCCAAGATCATCGATTTCCACAACACCGACATGCCCGGCGGCGTGGTGCGCGCGCTGGATGCGCGGACCGGCAAGGTGGTATGGGCCTTCACCGCCGCGCCGCCCAGCCTGCTGCCCGGCGATGGCAAGACCTATCCGCGCAGCGCCCCCAATGTGTGGGCGCCCATGTCGGTGGACATGGAGCGCAAGCTGATTTTCCTGCCCACCGGCACGCCGCAGGTGGACGCGGTGCTGGGCAAGGGCGACTGGGATTATTACGGCTCGTCCGTCGTCGCGCTGAACACCGATACCGGCCAGCCCGTCTGGCACTACCAGTTCGTACACAAGGACATCTGGGATTACGACACCCCGGCCCAGCCGATGCTGTTCGATTACAAGGCGCCGGACGGGAGCACCGTGCCTGCGCTCGCCCAGGCCACCAAGATGGGCTACATCTTTGTCCTCAACCGCCTGACCGGCGCGCCGATCTTCCCGGTCAGGGAAACGCCGGTTTCCACCGGCGGATTGCAAAAGGGCCTGTCGCCCACCCAGCCGATTCCCGATCTGCCCGAGCACGAAGTGCAGATCACCAAAATGCAGGAGTCCGACATGTTCGGCTTCGCGCTGATCGACAAGTGGGATTGCCAGCGCCGTTTCCGCAAGCTGAAGAATGACGGCATCTTCACGCCTTTTTATGCGGAATCCTCGGTCGACTATCCGGTCAGCGTGGGCGGCATGGATTGGGGCGGGCTGGCCTTCGATCCGGGCCGCAATCTGTTGATCGTCAATTCCAACAATGTGATCGGCGCCCATCACCTAGCGCCGCATGCCGGCTCAGACGGCTATTCGCCGCTGATCGGCACGCCCTATCGCCAGGTCTATGACAACATGATGTCGATGTTCGGCGCGCCTTGTAACGCGCCGCCCTGGGGCCGTCTCACCGGCATCAACATGACGACCGGCAAGAAAGTGTGGGAAGTGCCGCTGGGCACCAGCCGCGACGAGGCGCCCTGGCCGCTATGGTTTCATCTGGGCGTGCCCAACCAGGGCGGCGCCATCACCACCGCTTCGGGCCTGACGTTTATCGCCGCCACCACCGACCGCTATTTCCGCGCCTTCGAAACCGAGACCGGCAAGGAGTTGTGGCGCGTGTCGCTGCCGGCGGCGGGCCAGTCCATGCCGATGACCTACCGGCTGGACGCGAACGGCAAGCAATATGTCGTGCTGTCGGCCGGCGGCCACAGCGCGCTTCAGAACAAGCAGGGCGATTATGTCATCGCCTATGCGCTGCCATAGGGGCGACGTGGAAATTTTGGAACAGCAAGCCGTCACGGTTCGGGTCAAGGAAGTCTCCACCAACCTGCGTAGCCAGGTGGTGAAGGCGCTCAGCGAGCGCATCCTGACCGGCAAGTACCGCCCCGGCGACCGGCTGAACGAAAGCCAGATCGCGCGCGAGCTGAACATCAGCCGCATCCCGGTGCGCGAGGCGCTGTCCCAGCTGCAGGAACAAGGGCTGGTGCAGAACCGCGAACGCCGCGGCATGTTCGTCACCCAGATGGGGCCGCAGGAGGTGGAGCACATGTTCTGCCTGCGCCTGGTGCTGGAAGGCGAGGTGGTGCGCCTGGCCCGCACCCACATGGCCGCTGAGGTCCTGCAGGAGCTGGAAGGCATCATGGCCAAAATGGAAGCCTGGGACGGCGACCTGCTGGAATCAGCCGCGCTTGACCTCCAGTTTCACCGCACCCTGTCCAAGGCGTCGGGCAACCCGTACCTGGAGCGGGCCCTGAACACGCTGCTGGTGACCCTGTTCGCGCACAAGACCCTGGAACACGTCTCCCATGACGTGCGCCGCTGGCGCCTCAGCCATCACCGCGCCCTGCTGGACGCGGTCATCGGCAAGTCGGACGAAGATCCCCAGGCCGTGCTGCGGACCCATGTCCGCCTGAGCCTGACCGAGCCGGAGCGCCATTCGGAACTGCCCAAGAAACCATCTTAAAAGCCCGCAATCTCGCAACTGCGAAGGGGCTCTGTGCGCACCTGCCGCTTGGCATCAATGCAGCTGAACACATAATGTACTGCGTCTGCAGGGCGGGGCGGTTACAAGACCTCCAGCTGGGACGGATCACCAACAGGAAGGTTCACATGACCATCAAGACCATTTTGCTGTCCGGCGCCGTGGCGCTGGCCTGCGTCGCAGGCGCGACCGCCCAGACGGCAAAGGACTATGCCCGCTACAGCAGCTACACCGCGCCGCGCGCCCAGGGCCAGAATGCCAATGGCCTGCGCATCTTCATCCTGGGCGGCCTCAAGAGCCACGGCCCGGGCGCGCATGACTATCCCTACTTCATGGACACCTGGAGCAAGATGCTGACCGCCCATGGCGCGGTGGTGGATGGCAGTTTCTCCTTCCCCAGCCAGGAACAGCTGGAAAACACCGATGTGGTGATCATCTATCGCGGCGATGCCGGCTACATGACCCCCGAACAGCGCGCGCGCCTGCAGGCCTATGTGAAGCGCGGCGGCGGGCTGGTGACCTTCCACGATTCGCTGTGCGGTCCCGATCCGGCCGACATGGCGACTTTGGTCGGCGCCGGCAAGAAGCATGGCGAGGTCAACTACACCTGGACCGCGACCCTGGATTACAACGTGGTCGACAAGGACAATCCCATCGCACAGGGCATGCCGGCCCAGATTTACGACGAAGCCTTCTACAAGCTGAACTTCGCGCCGGAAGTGCATCCCATCATGACCGTGACTATGCCCGACACGCCCAGCGCGCGCCGTGGCGGCGGCGTCGGCCAGACCATTCCCCAGATGTGGACCTATGAGCATACCTTGCCGGGCGGATCGCCCGCCCGCGCCTTTGTCTGGATGCAGGGACATATGGTGGACAGCCTGCAGGACCCCGCCATCCAGAAGGTGCTGCTGCGCGGTATCGCCTGGGCCGGCAAGAAGTCGACCACCGAACTGACCGATTACGTGCCGTCGCCGCCGCGCGCGATGCGTCCGGAGCAGT
>CAIUTH010000206.1 GCA_903902075.1 uncultured Alphaproteobacteria bacterium | reverse complement strand
GGACGAACGCGCCTTCACCTGGCAGCCATAGCCCGAGCACATGCCGCAATTGATGCAGCCCGAGCGGCCATTGTACGGCGAGGTGATGATGGCCGCGACATTCGGCGTCACGGTCAGGTTCAGCTTGGCGGCCGCCTTCTGCATCAGGGCGCCGGAGCTTTTCAGCGGCAGCGGCGCGCAAGGATAGGGCTTGGACATGGGCGCGATCAGCGGCGTCTTGATGTTGGGACCGCTGATGCCGATTTCCCATTCAGCCTGGGTGTAATAGGGCTCGAGCTCGGCATAGCTGACGGGCCAGTCGGCAATGCCGGTGCCCTTCATGGTGCCAAAGCGGCTGGCCTCGTCGAACTCGTACGGCAGGTGCCGCCAGCTGGACGCGCCATAGGTGATGGTGCCGCCGCCGACCACGCAACCGTAATTGTGGTTGCCCGGCGTCGCCTTTTCATTGGCGTTGCGGCGGAAGGTGTTGCGCTGAAGCTTGGGATCGCTCAGCAGCATGTCCTGTTCGGTGGGGAAGCGGTTGGACAGCTCGTCCTTGGTATAGTCCTGCTCATGGCCATAGGCGCCCCAGTTGCCCTGCTCCATCACCACGACGGAAAAACCGGCCTGGGCCAGCTGCTTGGCCATCACGCCGCCGGCCGCGCCGGAACCGATGACGACGAAATCGACTTCTTCATTGGGATTGTATTTTTTCATCGGTCTTACGCCTTGTCATAGGCGCCGAAGGGCGCGCGGAAATTGAGGCTGTCGTCGTAACCGATCTGGGTCCAGCCGATCTTCTTGAAGTTGCCGCCATGCTGGGGCGCCGCGAACATGCCCATGATCGTGTGGTCACGCACGGTGCGGAAGAAGGGCGTCTTTTCGATGCTGGTCAGCAGCGCGATCTGGTCGGCCGATGACAGCGCGGCGAATGCCTTGCCGCCGGTCGTGCTCGCGAGGTCGGCAAAGCCCTTGGCATAAACGTGCTGCTTGTCCTGCGCGAAGGTCACCAGCGCCAGGTCGATGAAATAGATCACCTGGGCTTCGCGCGCGCCGGGCGTGTCGGTGGTGGGATAGATCTGGGCCGCCATGGCGTCCACATCCGCCGCCTGCTCGCGGGTGAAGTAGGTGAAGCTGCCCATCGCCTGGGCCTTTTCCGCCGCCGCGACCTGGGCCGGCCAGTTGGCCGTCAGCCAGGCGGCACTGGAAGCGCCCACCGTTTTAAAGAGAAAATTGCGTCTGCTGTCGCTCATGGCGAACCTCCAGGTCACTTTTGTTTCGCGTATTTGGTGATGCCGCGCGGAACCACATTCACCGCGCCATACATGTTGCCGTTGGGGGCGACCACAACGCCTTCGCCGGCCTGGTCGTCGGGCACGAAGGACGTGGCCTTGGCCTGAGAGATGCTGCCGATCCACACGCCCTTCTTCCAGCCGGGATGAATCGCCTCGGTGGAGTCGGCATCGATGGCATAGAGCGTGTCGCCGGTGATGTAGAAGCCGGACGGACGGCCGAACTGCTTCCATTCGGTGATCAGCTTGCCGTCCTGGGTGAAGATCTGGATGCGGTTGTTGGCGCGGTCGGCAACATAGAGCCGCCCCTTGCCGTCAAACGCCAGCGCATGCGGATTGTTGAACTCGGACGGACCAGCGCCCGGCTTGCCCCACTGCTTGATGAACTTGCCCTTCGCGTCGAATTTCATGACGCGCATGTCCAGGTTCGGCGGAATAAAGGGCGCGATGGGGGCATGGCCGTCGGTGACGAAGATGTCGCCATTGGGCGCGGTGATCACATCGCTGGGCGAATTGAAATGCGTGGCGTCATCGCCGCGCTGGCCCGGGGTGCCGATGGTCATCAGCACCTTGCCGTCGGGCGACAGCTTGGTGACGGTCAGGCCTTTGCTGCCGTCTTTGGAAATGGCGCCGTCGGTGACCCATACATTGCCCTTGCGATCCACATGCAGGC
>CAIUTH010000205.1 GCA_903902075.1 uncultured Alphaproteobacteria bacterium | reverse complement strand
CGGCGGCATGGGGGCCGAGGCCCTGGTGCTGTTCGATCCGGAACTGGCCGAACTGGTGAAAGTCCGCCGCAAGCGCGCCGGGCACTTGCAAAGCAAGGGGCGTTATATGGCGGCGCAAGTGCTGGCGCTGGTCGAGGGGAACCGGTGGCTGGCCAATGCCCGCGCGGCCAACGCGGCGGCGCAGGAGATTGCCGGGGCGGCAGGCGACCGCTTGCTGCATGCGGTGGAGGCCAACGAGATTTTCCTCAAGCTCTCGCCACCAGAACGCGCCGCCCTGCGCGCGCAGGGCTTCGGCTTCTATGACAGCGGCCTAGATGCGGCGCGGATTGTCACCGCTTGGAACAGCGATCCGGCGCATGTCGGGGCGCTGGCACGGGCGATTGGCGGACTTTGACAGGCTGCACCTTCCCAAGGCCCGCCCGCTTCCAGTTACGGTTTATTTCGCTTCACCAGCATCTTTGAACATTGCGTAAGCGCAGCCAGCCAGAGTGCCTTCCAGTCCCACCCACTGGAAGCTCGCCATGATGAAATCCTTGTTTGTCGTCCTTGCTGTCGCTGCCGCTGCCGTTCCTGCTGTCGCCTTTGCCGAGCGCGATTCCGACTCGAACACTTTCCGCAACCAATCGCAATGCCTGCGCGCCATCGCACATGGCGGGGAGCGCGAGAACGAGTCAGGTGAAGGCCGGCGCGGGCGCCGGGCGCCTACGCCACCCCCGGCCGGCAATCTGACCTGTCAGCAGAACGCCGATGGCACCTGGTCAATTGTCAGCGCTGCGATCGGTGGTGGTGGCGGAAACCTTCCCGCCTGATCACACCAAGCCCTGTAATCCCTCGCGGTAAGTCCGATATCTCGGCGCCCAGCCAAGCACTCGCTTGGCCTTGCCGTTGGCCACCCGGCGGTTCTCGGCATAGAAGCCGCGCGCCATGGGCGAGAGGCCGGCTTCATCCAGCGTCAGCAGTGGCGGCTGGGGAAGGCCGAGCAGGCGGCATGCCTCCTCGATGACAAGGTTCTGGTGACAGGGCAGATCGTCTGCGAGGTTGTAGGCGCCGGATGGGGCTTTGAGTCCCGCGATTACGCCGCTCACGATATCATCGACATGCACCCGGCTGAACACCTGTTCCGGCAGGTCGATCCGATGCGCCCTAGTTGAATTTGGGCCCTCGCGCACCCGGTCGAGCGCGCTGCTCCCCGGACCGTATATCCCCGGCAGTCGGAACACCCTTGCGCCCAGCGCCAGCCATTCGGCATCGGCCTCGGCGCGGGCCATGCGGCGGCCTTTCCCGTCCAAAGCACCTATTGGCGCCGATTCATCGACCCAGGCGCCGCCGCAATCACCATAGACGCCGGTCGAGGAGAGGTAGCCAAGCCATTTGCCGGAGAGCGAGTCGCCATACATTTCCAGCACCGGATCCAGCCCTTCGCCGCCCGGCGGGACTGACGAGAGGACATGGCTGCTGTCCGCCAGTGCCAGCCGGACATTGCCGGTGTCGCCAAACGACAGCGCGCCGTCGCGGCCGGTGGCGATCACTTCCCAGCCGCGTGGGCGCAGGGCATCGGCAATGCGGCTGGCGGTGTAGCCTAGGCCGAAGATGAACATCCTTTTCACACCCTGACTTAGCCGTTCGTGTCGAGCGAAGTCGAGACACAACGCG
>CAIUTH010000204.1 GCA_903902075.1 uncultured Alphaproteobacteria bacterium | reverse complement strand
GAAGAAGGGCACCGCCAGCGCGCCCGACAGGGCCGGCGTCTCGGACTGCATGATCAGCCAGGTGGCCAGCGCCGCCACGCCGAACTCGATCAGCAGGCGGCTGCGCCCCGAAAGCCCGTCCGAGGTGCGCTTGGTCACCTTATAATAGTCGTCCAGAAATCCCAACAGGCCATAGCTGACCGTCACCAGCAGCGCGATCCAGACATAGCGGTTGGACAGGCTGGCCCACAGCACGGTGGAGCTGATCCAGGGAATCAGGATGAGCAACCCGCCCATGGTCGGGGTGCCGGCCTTTTCCAGAATGTGGCGCTGGGGACCGTCGGCGCGGATCGGCTGGCCCTTGCCCTGCTTCACCTTCAGCCAGCGGATCAGCATGGGATTGATCATGAAGGCGATCATCAGCGCGGTGACAATGGCGCCCACCGAGCGGAAGCTGAGATATTTGAACAGGCGGAAGAAGGCGAGCTGATCGGTATGGGTGAGAAGCGACAGGTAATAAAGCATCAGGCGCCCTTCTCTTGCTTGAGAGCTTCCACAATCACGGACATGAGCGCGCCGTTGGAGCCTTTGACCAGCACGGTGTCGCCTGACTTCAATGCCTTGGTCACCATCGGCAGCAGGGCGGTCGAGCTTTCGGCATAGCCGCCGCGGCGCGACGCCGGCAACGCATCCCACAGCGCCTTCATCTGGGCGCCGCTGGCGAACACCAGGTCGGTCTTGTTCGCATCAATCGGCGCGGCCAGGCCGGCGTGATGGGCGATGCCGCCCTCGCCCATTTCCAGCATGTCGCCCAGCACCGCGATCTTGCGGCCCTTGGCGTCGCCGAGCAGCGCCAGCGCCGCCGCCATGGAGGCCGGATTGGCGTTATAACTTTCGTCGATGACCGAGATGCCATTGGCGTCAAAGCGCGCGCCGCGGCCCTTCAAGGCCGTGAAGTTCTTCAGCGCGGCGGCGGCGTTCAGCACGTCGCCTTCCAGCAGCGCGATGGCAGCAAGCGCGCCCACCACATTCTGGGCGATATGCTCGCCCGGCGCGCCGACATGGCAATCCACCACCACGCCCAGGATATCAGCCTTGACGCGCATGCCTTCGCCATCGGGAGCAAGGGAAATCAGCCTGGCGTCGCCGTCCCTGCCGAAGGTGACGATGCGCGAGACCTGCGCCTGCCTGGCGCGCGCCTTCAGGCGGTCGGCATAGGCGCTGTCCGACGGGATAAGACCAGCGCCACCCGGGAGCAAGCCTTCGAAGATTTCCGACTTGGCATCGGCGATGGATTCGCAGTTGCCGAAGAATTCCAGATGCGCGGGCGCTATTGTGGTGATCAGCGCCACATGCGGACGCACAAAGCTGACCAGATTCCGCAGTTCGCCGAAATGGTTCATGCCCACTTCAAAGACGCCATATTCGGCGTCGCGCGGCAGGGCAGCCAGCGACAGCGGCACGCCCCAGTGATTGTTGTAGCTGGCGGCGCTGGCATGGGTGCGGCCCAGCGCATTGCAGGCCAGGCGCAGGATTTCCTTGGTGGTGGTCTTTCCGGCGCTGCCGGTGGCGGCCAGAATCTTTGCGTTGCTGCGCGCCCGGGCGGCGCGCGCCAGGTCTTCCAGGCCGCGCTGGGTATGACCGACGGTGAGCAGCGCGCCCGTGACGCCATCGGGCGTGTGGGTCACCAAGGCCGCACCGGCCTTGGCCTCGAACGCGGCGCGCACGAAATCATGGCCGTCGCGATTGTCGCCCTTCAGGGCGACGAACAAGTCGCCTTCCTGGATGGTGCGAGTGTCGATCGACAGCCCGTTCACGGCGAACGGCTTGGACGCCTTGCCCAGAGTGGCATTTTCAGCTTCGGCGGACGACCACAGGCTCATGCCGCGCGGCCTCCCAAAGCCAGCGCGGCGGCAATCGCCTGCTCGCGGTCCGAAAAGGGGAACACTTCGCCCTTTAAATACTGGCCCGTCTCGTGGCCCTTGCCGGCGATGATCAGCACATCGCCGGTCTTCAGATCGGCCATGGCCGCGCGGATGGCCTCGGCGCGGTCGCCAATCTCGCGCGCGCCCGCCGCCGCCGCCAGGATCTCTGCCCGGATGGTGGCGGCATCCTCGGTGCGGGGATTGTCGTCGGTGACGATCACGTCATCGGCCAACTTGACCGCCGCCGCGCCCATCAGTGGACGCTTGCCCTTGTCCCGGTCGCCGCCACAGCCGAACACGACATGCAGCCGGCCCGCGGTGTGGGGGCGCAGGGCCTCCAGCACTTTTTCGAGCGAATCCGGGGTATGAGCGTAATCGACATAGACCGGCGCGCCCGAAGCGGCGAAGGCAACCTTCTCCATCCGCCCCGGCGCACCCTTCAGATGCTCCAGCGCGGCGAACACCTTGGCGGCGTCCTCGCCCAGGCCAATCGCAAGGCCCGCCGCTACCAGCGCATTCGAGGCCTGGAAGGCGCCGGCTTGCGGCAGTTCGACGTAATAAATTTTGCCCTGGTAATGCAGGGTCAGCGCCTGGGCGCCGCCGCGGTCTTCGCGACGATCCAGCTGGATGGTTTCGCCCTTGCGGCCCACGGTAATCAGCTTCAGCCCGCGCGCCTGCGCCGCGGCGATGAAACGATCCGCATGATCGGCATCGGCATTGATGACCGCCACGCCGCCATCAGCCACCACTTCGGAGAACAGCCGCAGCTTGGCGGTCAGGTAATCCTCGAAGGTGGGATGATAATCCATATGGTCGCGGGTGATGTTGGTGAAGCCGCAACCCTTGATCCGCACGCCGTCCAGCCGATGCTGGTCCAGCCCGTGGCTGGACGCCTCGATTGCCAGATGGTCCACGCCATCGGCTTTCAGCGTCGCCAGCAGTTCATGGATTTCCACCGGATCGGGCGTGGTGTGCGACAGCGGGATGGTGCCGTTCGGACCGGTAACGCCGACAGTCCCCAGGCTGGCCGCCGACTTGCCCAGCGCCGTCCAGATCTCGCGCAGGAAAGCGACGATGGAAGACTTGCCCTTGGTGCCGGTAACGGCCGCAACGATGTCGGGCTGACTGGCGAAAAAGGCGGCGGCATAGCGCGCCAGGCCGGCGCGGGGATTTTCATCGGGAATGAAACGCACGCCCAGCGCCACCACATCATCGGCCAGGACCGGCGCACCCAGCACCGCCACGGCGCCGCGCGCCACGGCATCCTTCACAAAGCGCGCACCATCGGTCTTGGTCCCGGCCAGCGCCGCGAACAGGTAACCCGGCTTCACTTTGCGGCTGTCGCTTGCCAAGCCTGTAATTGTAAGGCCTGTAAAGCCTTTCATGCCCGCCATTGTCGAATGTGATTGTGGCGTCATTGCGAGGCCAGCTTGGTCGGCGGGGGAACGTTGGGCACGCCCAGCAGTGGCGCGATGCGGGCGATGACCCGGCCGACAGCGGGCGCCGCCGTCCAGCCGGCCAGCGCGAAACCGGCCGTCGCCTTTGTGCCATGCGGCTGATCCAGCAGGATGTACACGACATAGCGGGGATTGTGCGCCGGGAACACGCCGTAGAAGCTGGTGCGCAGCGCGTGCGGAATATACCGGCCGCCAGGCCCCGGCACCTGGGCCGAGCCGGTCTTGCCGCCCACGTCATAACCGACGACGTCGGCGCGCTTGCCCGAACCGTTGGTCACGACATAGCGCAGCAGGTCCCGCATCTGCTCCGAAACCTCCGGGCGAATGATCTGCTCGCCGCGCAGATCGGCTTTCTCCTGCTTCACGAATGTCGGGACGATGCGGCGTCCGCCATTCACCACTTGCGCCGCGGCCGCGACGAAGGACAGCGGCGTCACCGAGATGCCCTGGCCAAAGCCGATGGTGGCGGTGGCGATT
>CAIUTH010000203.1 GCA_903902075.1 uncultured Alphaproteobacteria bacterium | reverse complement strand
TCCGGGCAGCGCCGCGTGGCTGGAGGTCCATCCTGAAAATTACCTGGGCAAGGGCGTCGCCGCGGACATCCTGGAACAGGTGCGTGCGCGCTATCCGGTTTCCCTGCACGCCACCGGCCTGTCGCTGGGTTCCGCCGATGGCGTGGACGCCGGTCATCTCGCCGCCATCGCCGATCTTTGCCGCCGCATCGAGCCAGGACTGATCTCGGATCATCTATCCTGGAGCGCGGCGGATGGAAATCATCTGCCCGACTTGCTGCCCCTGCCCTATACGCGCGAGGCGCAGGACATTTTCGCCCGCAATATCGAGACGGTGCAGGCAGCATTGCGCCGCCCCCTGCTGATTGAAAATCCGTCCGTTTATCTCGCCTTCGCCGGCAATGAGATGAGCGAAGGGGAATTCCTCGCCGGGCTGGTGCGCCGCACCGGCTGCGGCGTGCTTTTGGACATCAACAATGTCGTGGTCTGCGCCGCCAACCTGGGCGAGGCGCCTGACGCGCGGCTTGCGGCCATGCTGGACGTTCTCCCTCCCTCCGCCATTGGCGAAATCCACTTGGCCGGTCACGCTGTGCACACCCTGCCGGATGGCGGGCACGTGCGGATCGACGACCACGGATCGCCGGTCGGCGAAGATGTGTGGCGATTGTTCGAGCACACCATGCGCCGCATCGGCCCGCGTCCGGCGCTGATCGAATGGGATACCGCCATTCCCGCCTTCGCGGTGCTGGCGCAGGAAGCTTCCAGGGCCGACGCCCTGATGCCCGCAGAGGAACGCCATGCTGTCTTTGGCTAAATTGCAGCGGGGATTTGCCCAGGCCGTCCTGGCGGGCGATGCCGCCGGCATGGATTTCGCGCAGGGCCGCATATCTGCTGCCGCGGCGCTGCAGGTCCATCGCAACACGATCATCGGCGCGCTGGTCAATGCCTTGCGCCTGACCTACCCCAGTGTGGACGCCGTAGTGGGCGAAGCCTTCTTTGACCAGGCGGCTGCGACCTTCGCGGAACACAACCCGCCCGACACCGCCCGGCTGGCCGGCTATGGCGAGGGCTTTGCGGATTTCCTGGCGGCCCATGTGCCGTCGCTGCCTTATCTGCGTGACGTCGCGCGGCTGGACTGGGCGGTGGACCGCGCCTTGTCCTGCTCCACCGCGATCCGGCGCATCGCCCTCGATGATTGTGTGGCGCTGGAATGGCCGGTCAGCCTGACCTTGCTGTCCCTGTCCTGGCCTGCCGATGCGATCAAGGCAGCCTTGGATGACGATGAAGCCTTGCAGGGCATCGACACGGCGCCTTCGCCCCGCTGGTTGCTGGTGTGGCGCAGCGGCCGCCACGCCATGACGCGCGCCATCAGCGCCCCCGCCGCCGCCTTCATGGAGGCCATGCTGGCACAGCGCGGCAGCAGCGAAGCGCTTGGCGCAGCGATCGCCCTGTCGGACGACGCGCCCGCGATAATTCAGGGCGAAATTTTCACCGCATCTTTCTGCAAAATCATTTCCGGAGACCCATCATGATCACCCTTCTGCAAAAACCGATGGCGCTGGCCTGCCGCGCGCGGGCCCTGCTGAACGCCGTTCCCTACAGTGTGCTGGTGCTGGTGGCGCGCATTGCCACCTTCAGCGTGTTTTTCCGCTCCGGCCTGGTCAAGCTGGACGACTGGAACGCCACGCTCAGCCTGTTCCAGAACGAATACAATGTGCCGGTGCTGCCGCCGCAGGTTGCGGCAACCCTGGCCGCGAGCATGGAGCTGGGCCTTTCGACCCTTGTCCTGGTCGGTCTTTTCACCCGCCTGAGCGCACTTGGGCTTCTGGGCATGGTCGCGGTGATTCAGATCTTCGTCTATCCGATGGCCTGGCCCGATCACATCCAGTGGCTGGCCTTCATGATTGTCATCGTCTGCCGGGGCCCCGGCTCATGGTCGCTCGACAATCTCGCAGTTCAGAGCTTCGGCAAACTGGTGGGATTGCGCGCGGCTCCGCAGGCCGGGCTCTAGGGCGGCGCGGCCGTCAGATATTGCGGCCCATCGCCAGGAACTTGGCGCGGCGCTGGCGCAGCAGTTCCTCGCCGGAAATGCCTTCCATTTCCTTCAGGCCGGCGGCGATCTGGTCGGCCACCGCTTCGATGGTCTGCGTGGGCGCGCGATGCGCGCCGCCCACCGGCTCTTCCACGATGCCGTCGATGACCTTCAGTTCCAACAGGTCCTGCGCGGTGATCTTCAGCGCCGTGGCGGCTTCCTGCGCCTTGTCGGCACTGCGCCACAGGATGGAGGCGCAGCCCTCGGGCGAGATCACCGAGTAAATGGAATGTTCCAGCATATAGACGCGGCTGGCCGCGGCGATGGCGATGGCCCCGCCCGACATTCCTTCGCCGATGATGGTGGCGATAAAGGGTGTCTTGACCGAAAGCCCCGCCGAAATAGAACGCGCAATGGCTTCGGCTTGGCCGCGTTCTTCCGCCGACACGCCCGGATAGGCGCCCGAGGTATCGCAGAAGCTCAGCACCGGCAGGCCGAAACGGTCGGCCAGTTCGAAAATGCGCACCGCCTTGCGATAGCCTTCCGGCATGGCCGAACCGAAATTGTGCTTGATTCGGCTTTGGGTGTCGTTGCCCTTTTCCTGGCCGATGAAGGCGATGGGGCGGCCGCGAAAACGCGCCAGCCCCGCCACCACTGCCTGGTCTTCGCCATAGGCGCGGTCGCCGGCCAGCGGCGTGAAATCTTCCAGGATGTGGCGGGCGTAATCGAGGAAATGCGGACGGCCCGGATGACGCGCCACCTGCACCTTCTGCCAGGGCGTCAGCCGCGCATAGGTGTCGGCCACCAGCGTACCGGCGCGCGACTGCAGGCTCGCGACTTCGCCATCAATGTCCATGCTGGGGTCTTCCTCGGCGAGCTTCCTCAGCTCGACGATCTTTCCTTCCAGCTCGGCAATGGGACGTTCAAATTCCAGGTAATGCATGGCTCAAATCACCCAACGGAACGGGAAAATGACACAGGCACCCGCGAAAGGAAATGCCTAAAGAACCCTTTCGTTCCAACCGGTTAACGGGTCTTCTTGACGGCCTTGGCCAGGGGATGGGCCCCCCGCATCACCTGGGTCAGCCGGTCGCGCGCCACATGGGTGTAAATCTGGGTGGTCGCGATGTCGGCATGACCCAGCAGGGTCTGGACGCTGCGCAGGTCCGCGCCGCCCTCCACCAGGTGGGTGGCGAAGGCGTGGCGGAGTACATGCGGCGACACTTTTTCCGGGTTCACGCCGGCCTTCAGCGCCAGCCCCTTGAGCAACTGGTGAAAGCGCCGACGGGTGAGAAAGCCGCCCTCGCCGCGCGAGGCAAACAGGTAGCGGTTGTTCTTGTCGTCCTGCGGCACGAAGTTCGCGCGCACGTCCAGATAGGCATCCAGCGCCTCGCGCGCGGCGGGGCTGAGCGGCGACAGCCGTTCCTTGTTGCCCTTGCCGGTGGTGCGGATGAAGTTCTCGCGGGTGCGCACCGCCGCCAAGGTCAGGCCCGCCAGTTCGGAAACCCGCAGGCCGCCGCCATACAGCATCTCGACAATCAGGGTCAGGCGCAGGCCTTGCGGCGTGCGGTCTTCCGCCGCCGTCGCCAGCATCGCGTCCAGGTCGGCTGCGGACAGGATCTTGGGCAAGGGCCGGCGCGCCTGGGGCGCCTCGATGGTCTGGGTGGGATCATCGCTGCGGATGCCCTCGCCATACAGGAAGCCATAGAATTGGCGCAGCGCCGACAGCTTGCGCGCCTGGGTGGACGCCGCCATGCCCGATGTCGACAGGCCGGTCAGGAATCCCCGCACCTCTTCGCGGCTGGCCTTGGACGGGTCTGCGTGCCCTGCGAAATCCAGCAGGTCGCGGCGATAGGCGGCCAGGGTGTTGGCGCCCGCGCCGCGCTCGGCGCTCATCATGTCGAGAAAGGCCTCGACCAGATGCCCGGAATCAGGACGTCGTGCCATGGGTTAGATTTAGCACGATCTTTGGTGTATCCGGGTGCTCATGTTGCTGACAAAAACCGTGGCGCTGGTGGGCATGATGGGGGCGGGCAAAACCTCCATCGGCAAGCGGCTGGCCACGCGGCTGGACGTGCCCTTCGCCGACGCCGACCACGAGATCGAAGCCGCTGCCGACATGACGGTGGCCGAGATTTTCGCCAAGTATGGCGAGCCGGAATTCCGCCGCCTGGAACGCAATGTCATCGCGCGCCTGCTGCATTCCAAGCCGCATGTGCTGGCCACCGGCGGCGGCGCCTACATGGATGAAACCACCCGCGCCGCCATGAAGACGAACGCATTCACCATCTGGCTGAAGGCGCCGATCGACATCCTGCTGGGCCGGGTGCGCAAGCGCCAGGAAGCCGACCAGACACGCCCGCTTCTGGCCAATGACGATATGCGCGGTACCCTGGAAAAGCTGCTGGCGCAGCGCGGACCAACCTATGCCCTGGCCGACATGGTGCTGGAATCGGGTGACGAGCCCCATGCTATGCTGCTGGACAAGATCGTTGCCGCACTCGCCGATCATGGGCTATGCGAGGGCGCATGAGCAGCGAAACGATTACCGTCGGCCTTGGCGAACGCGCCTATGACATCCATGTCGGCGCGGGAGCGTTGGCGCGCGCGGGCGATCTGCTGAAGCCGCTTGCCAAGGGCGTGGTGCCCGTGGTGACCGACGAGCATGTCGCCAGGATTCACCTGCAACCCTTGCTGGATGTACTGGGTAAGTCCGGCATCACCGCGCGCCCCATCGTGATGGCGCCCGGTGAAGTCAGCAAGAGTTTCGCAGGCCTGAAAAAGCTCAGCGGCGCGCTGCTGGACATGGAGATCGACCGCAAGGGTCTTGTCATCGCGCTGGGCGGCGGGGTGATCGGCGATCTCACCGGTTTCGCGGCCGGCGTGCTCAAGCGCGGCGTCGCCTTCGCGCAGCTTCCCACCACGCTTCTGGCCCAGGTGGACTCCTCGGTCGGCGGCAAGACCGCGATCAACGCGCCCCAGGGCAAGAACCTGATCGGTCTGTTCCACCAGCCGCGCATCGTCATCGCCGATACGGCGCTGCTGTCGACCTTGCCCAAACGCGAATTGCTGGCCGGTTACGCCGAGGTTGCCAAGTATGGCGCGCTGGGCGATGCTCAATTCTTCGAATGGCTGGAAGTGAACGGCGCCAGGGCGCTGGCCGGCAACAGCGCCGCCATGGTCAAAGCGGTCGCCCATTCGTGCAAGATGAAAGCCGACATCGTGGCGCGCGACGAACGCGAGACCGGCGAGCGCGCCTTGCTCAACCTGGGCCACACCTTCGGCCATGCGCTGGAAGCCACCACCGGATTCTCGGACCGCCTGATACACGGCGAAGGCGTCGCCATCGGCATGGCGCTGGCCTTCCGCCTGTCGGTGAAGCTGGGCCTGTGTGCGGGCCAGGATGCCGAACGCTTCATCCGCCACATCAAGGCTGTCGGCCTGCCCGCCTCCATTGCCGGCATTCCGGGCAGCCGCCCCGGCACGGACGAACTGGTCGCCGCGATGGCCCATGACAAGAAGGTGACGGACGGCAAGCTGACATTCATCCTGCTCAAGGGGCTGGGGCAGGCCTTTGTCACCCGCGATGTGCCGCTGGACGCCGTAAAATTGGTCCTGACGGAGAGCTGAATTCCGGCTATCATTACGGTCTTTTCACCGAGCACCGTCCCCATGCCTGCCGACACCCTCGCCGGAAGATGAGTTCCAACATCGTCGACCTGCTGCTTGCGGTCTTCCTGCTGGCTGCGAACGCCTTCTTCGTCGCCGCCGAGTTCGCGCTGGTCAAGGCGCGCGCCTTCCGCATCGACGCGCTTGTCGAGGAAAGCCGGATGGGCGCGCGGCTGGTGCAGAGCATCCTGCGCAACATCGAAGCCCATCTGGCCTGCTGCCAGCTCGGCATCACCATGGCCTCGCTGGGCTTGGGCTGGATCGGCGAGCCCACGGTCGAAGCCCTGCTGAAGCCCGTGCTCGCGCCGCTTAACATGTCGGCGGCGGGTCTGCATTTCACCTCGTTCGTGGTCGGCTTCCTGGTTTTCTCGTCCCTGCACATCGTCCTGGGCGAACAGGTGCCCAAGACCCTGGCCATCCGCGAACCCGAACCGGTGGCGCTGTGGATCGCCTATCCCCTGCGCGGCCTCTTCCTGCTGCTCTATCCGCTCAACTGGCTGCTCAACATGGCCTCGCGCTCGGTCCTATCGCTGCTGGGCGTCAAGGAAGCGCCCCACCATGACATCCTGACCGATGCCGAGATCGAAGGCCTGGTCGAGGTCTCCGCCGAACACGGCAAGATGGGGAGCGGACAGGCGGGCTACATCCACAATGTCTTCCGTTTCGGCGAAATGGACATCTCCGACGTGATGGTCCACCGCACCGAGATGTTCACCATCAATGTCGAAGACCCGCCGGCCGAAATCATGAGCGCGGTGCACAAGGCCGGCTATACGCGCGTGCCGCTGTGGCGCGACACGCCGGAGAACATCGTCGGCGTGCTGCACATCAATCACCTGGCGCAGGCGCTGCTAGAAAAGGGCGAGCTGGGCAAGGTGGACATCGCCGCGCTGGCGAGCGAACCCTGGTTCGTGCCCGACACCACGTCTCTGGAGGAGCAGTTCAAGGCCTTCCGCGCGCGGCGCACCCATTTGGCGCTGGTGGTGGACGAATATGGCGCGCTGATGGGTTTGGTCACGCCCGGCGACATCCTGTCGGAAATTCTCGGCGAGCTGCCCGATGAGCATCGCATTCCGGCGCGGCCGCTGGTGCGCGCCAGGCCGGACGGCTCCTACCTGGTGGACGGCACCGTGCCGGTGCGCGACCTGAACCGCGATCTGGACTGGAGCCTGCCGGAAGATGACGCCACCACCATCGCCGGGCTGGTGATCTCCCAATCCGGCACCATCCCGGATGTGGGCCAACGCTTTGCGTTCTTCGGCTTCACCTTCGAGATCATGCGCCGCCAGCGCAACCAGATCACCGCGTTGCGGGTGATCCCGGCGGCTAACGCTTCTGCGCCTCGGACGGCGTAAGCGCCGACAGCGAAAAGGCATGGATGGGACCGGCCAGTTCTTCCTTCAGCGCGGCATGGACGCGGCGCTGGCGTTCCACCCGGGACAGGCCTTCAAACACCGCCGCCACGATGCGGACCTGGAAATGGGTTTCCCCCACACTGCCATCGTCCCGCGTCGCCCCGGCATGCCCGGCATGGCGGGCGCTTTCATCCACCACCTCCAGGCCAACGGGCGCAAAGGCGGCAGTCAATTTGTCACGAATGGTGGCGGCAAAGGTCATGGGGTGAAGTTCCCCTGCGCCGGGTGAAAGTCAAGCACTACGTTTTCTTGTCTTTTACGCTTTCAATCCCATAATTGTTCAATGGTCCAACCCCGTCCATCGCGCTTCAAAAGCGATATCCGCATCAAGCCCGGCAAGGCGAAGAAGGTGGAACCGGAAACCCGCATGTGCGAGGCGCCGGACTGCATCCGCGCGGGCGATTGCCGGGTCGCCAAGTCGCCCAAGAACTTGACCGAATATTTCTGGTACTGCGCCGCCCATGCCCGCGCCCACAATGAGTCCTGGGACTATTTCAAGGACATGGGAGACGACGACATCCAGCGCTTCAAGGAAGAGGCCCTGACCGGCCACCGCCCGACCTGGCCCCTGGGCAAGCGCGGCGCCCGCGCCCGCATGGGCCAGAGCCCTCTGGGCGGGGTGCGTGACAGCCATGCGATGTTTGCAGAGGACGGCGACGATGCCGCCGTGCGCCGTCCGGAGCGGCAATTGACGCGTCTCCAGAGCATTGCCATGGACACGCTGCAGCTGCCGCACGGCGCCACCTTGATCGAGATAAAGGCGCGGTATAAGGAACTTGTGAAGCGTTTTCATCCCGACGCGAATGGCGGCGACCGGGGCGCGGAAGAACGCCTGAAACAGGTCATCAAAGCCTATGGCGTGCTGCGCGCCTCCGGCCTCCTCACCTGAACGGGCGCGACCCCGCGTTATCTTGCGGCGGCCCCGGACTGGACTGATGAGCACACACACCGAAACCCTGGATACCAACTCGGTCCCCGACAAGACCGTCGATGCCGCATCGCTGTTCGGCATTAAGACCAACATGAAAGTTCCCGCCTTCAAGAAGGGCGGCGAGCATGTGCCGGAGATCGATCCGGCCTATCGCTTCGACCGCGAGACCACGCTCGCCGTCCTGGCGGGCTTTGCCTTCAACCGCCGCGTCATGGTCCAGGGCTATCACGGCACCGGCAAGTCCACGCACATCGAACAGATCGCCGCGCGGCTGAACTGGCCCTGCATCCGCATCAACCTGGACAGCCATGTCAGCCGTATCGACCTGATCGGCAAGGACGCCATCGTGCTGAAGGACGGCCAGCAGGTCACCGAGTTCCGCGAAGGCCTGCTGCCCTGGGCATTGCAGCGCCCCGTTGCGCTGGTGTTCGACGAATATGACGCCGGCCGCCCCGACGTGATGTTCGTGATCCAGCGCGTGCTGGAAGTCTCGGGCCGCCTCACCCTCTTGGACCAGAACAAGGTGATCCATCCCCATCCGGCCTTCCGCCTGTTCTCGACCACCAACACCATCGGCCTGGGCGACACCACGGGCCTGTATCACGGCACCCAGCAGATCAACCAGGGCCAGATGGACCGCTGGAGCATCGTCACCACCCTCAACTACCTCACCCACGAGGCCGAGGAAGAAATCGTGCTGGCCAAGGCGCCCAACTACAGCAGCGCCGAGGGCAAGAAGACCATCTCGGCGATGGTGCGGCTGGCCGACATGACCCGCAACGCCTTCGTGGCGGGCGACCTGTCCACCGTGATGAGCCCGCGTACCGTCATCACCTGGGCGGAGAATGCCGAGATCTTCGGCGATATCGCCTTTGCCTTCCGCCTCACCTTCCTCAACAAGTGTGATGAGCTGGAACGTGCTTCGGTGGCGGAATTCTACCAGCGCTGCTTCGGCGAGGAATTGCCCGAAAGCGCCGCCAAGGTGCTGGTGGCGTGAAGCCGGAATCTCCGTCAGAGCCGTTCAAGCGCGCCGTCTCGGTCGCGGTGCGGTCGCTGGCGGCAGAACCGGAGCTGGAAGTCAGCTTCTCCAGCGAGCCGGCCTCGCTCAAGGGCCTCAAGGCCCGCCTGCCCTCGCCCCATCGCAACCTGTCAGCGGCCGACATCGCCCTGGTGCGCGGCACCGGCGACGCCTATGCGCTGCGCAAGGCCTATCACGACGAGAAAGTGAACAACCGCTTCCGCCCCGCCTCGCCGGATGGCGCCGCGGTGTTCGACGCCGCCGAACAGGCGCGCGTCGAAGCCATCGGCTCGCTGGCCATGAAAGGCGTCGCCGCCAACCTCTCCTCCGGGCTGGAACAGCGCCTGCTCAATCGCGGTCTGGGCAAGGCGCGGTTGAAAGACGAAGCCCCGCTGGCCGACGTGCTGGGTCTTCTCGTACGTGAAGCGCTGACGGGCCAGAAGCCGCCGGCTTCGGTATCGGGCGCCGTGGATCTGTGGCGTCCCTTCATTGAAAGCAAGGCCGGCGCGGACCTGGGCAAACTTGCCGGCGCGTTGCGCGACCAGCAGGCATTCGCCAGGCTGACCCGCACCATGCTGAACCACCTGTCGCTGGGCGATCAAAGCGACAGCGACACCCAGTCCGACAAAGACGCCGAGGGCGAAAATCCCGAAGGCCGGGAAGACGACGGCGAAGACAGCGACGCCCAGCAGGACGGTGAAAGCGCCACCACCGAATCCGCCGCCGATGCCGAGGACGGCGAGCAGGTCGAGACCGACGCGGCCTCCGAACAATCCGAAGACCTGTCGGATGCCGCCGAGCCGGAAGACGGCGCCAAGCCCAACCGCAACGAAGTCGCCTTCTCCGGCCAGGACAGCTGGGGCTACAAGGTCTTCACCGCCGAATATGACGAGGAAATCGCCGCCGCCGACCTGTGCGAGGCCGAGGAACTGGCGCGGTTGCGCTCCTTCCTCGACCAGCAGCTGTCCTCCATGCAGGGCGTGGTCTCGCGCCTGGCCAACAAGCTGCAGCGCCTGCTGATGGCGCAGCAGAACCGCCATTGGGAATATGACCTGGAAGAAGGCATGCTGGATGCATCGCGCCTGCCGCGCATCATCATCGATCCGATGTATCCCCTGTCCTTCAAGCGAGAGAAGGACACCACCTTCCGCGATACCTGCGTGACCCTGCTGCTGGACAATTCCGGCTCCATGCGCGGGCGCCCCATCATGGTGGCAGCGATGTGCGCCGACATATTGGGCCGCACGCTCGAACGCGTCGGCGTGAAAACCGAAATCCTGGGCTTCACCACCCGCGCCTGGAAGGGCGGACAGGCGCGCGAGAAATGGCTGGCCGCGGGCAAGCCGCCCCAGCCGGGCCGCCTGAACGATCTGCGCCACATCATCTACAAGTCGGCGGATGAACCCTGGCGGCGCGCCAAGCGCAACCTGGGCCTGATGATGCGCGAGGGCCTGCTGAAGGAGAATATCGACGGCGAGGCCCTGACCTGGGCCCACAACCGCATCATCGCCCGCCCCGAACAGCGCAAGATCCTGATGGTGATCTCTGACGGCGCCCCGGTGGACGATTCAACCCTGTCGGTGAATGCCGGCAATTACCTGGAACAGCATCTGCGCCGGGTGATCGAGGAAATCGAGACCCGCTCCGGCGTCGAGCTGACCGCCATCGGCATCGGCCATGACGTGACGCGCTATTACCGCAAGGCGGTGACCATCGTGGATGCTGAACAGCTGGGCGGCGCGATGACCGAGCAGTTGATTACCCTGTTTGCGGAAGAAGCCGCGACAGTCGGACGGCGCAAACGCCGCGCTGCCTAATAGCCGTTCATGCCGTGTAAGGGCCGCATTGCGGGCCGCAACAGCGCATATGGCGCCAACAGCAGCACACTCTCGCCGAAGAACAGTGCGAAATGCACCAGCGCCGATTGCGCCCAGGCGATCTCGCCGGCGAAGGCGGCCGGATAATAGACCGCGCTGAACACCAGGCTCGCGGCGAAGGACGCCCATAGCGGCGGCACCCACCAGCGCGGGCCCCGCGCCGCATCGAAGAAAGCGATTCCTGTGAAGTTGGCCAGCAGGAAGGAAAAACCGAACGCCAGGATGGCGCGCCACGACAGAGCGGGCGTCAGGTTGATCCAGTTGTCCACGTCGCCCGGATTGACCAGCGCGATGAAGCCGGCGATGCCCAGCGCCGCCAGCAATTGGCCGAAGGCATACGGCGCGCCATAGCGGCGGTTGGTGAGGTGCAGGCAGTACCAGGCGATCGGCAGGATCAGGTCGCTGGTGGCCAGGATCGCATGCTGGAACATCGCGCCCGGCAGGATCAGGAAATCGTCGGTGTAGAGATAGGCGGCGCCCAGCAAGGTCACCAGCAGGATCACGGGCAGTATCAGCCGGCTGGCGATGCGAATGGGGCGTTCATAGCGTTTGCTGACGTCCTCGG
>CAIUTH010000202.1 GCA_903902075.1 uncultured Alphaproteobacteria bacterium | reverse complement strand
TAGCCTTGATGTCGTGCATCGGATTCTCCTGGCTGCCCGGTCATGCCACGCTGCCCGGCCCCCGTCAAAAGGTACGGTTTCCGCCATTCGCGGCTTAACAAAGTCTTAAAAAGACCCTCGCAATTGCTGGAGGGTGCGAAACCACGCCGCAACCCGAACCTGCGTAACATGGCAGCGCAATAATGGGGGATGTCCGGGTGCGCCGGCGTTCTGCGAAATATCTTTCGAGCCGCCTGAAGGGCGTACTCGACCAGCTGGACGGCCAGATGGCGCGCCTGGGCCGTTTCGGCTCGACCGCTGCGCTGACCGCCATGGCGGTGGGCACCGCCGTGCCGCTGCATTTCCTGGTCCGCACCCTGGAAGGCCTGCCAATCCAGCCGATCGCGATGGTCAATCTCGCCTTCGAGATCGCCCTCGTCTCAGCGCCGATCATCTTCTATGCCCGCGACGTGATCGCCCAGCTCAAGACCAGCCGCGCCATCATGGATGGCATGTCGCGCCGCCTGAAAGTATCCGTCGAACAGGCGCAGCAGGCCAACCGCGCCAAGTCCGCCTTCCTGGCCAATATGAGCCACGAACTGCGCACGCCGCGGAACGCCATCATGGGCTTCTCCGAAGTGATGATGGACCAGCATCTGGGGCCGCTGGATAACCCGCGCTATCTCGCCTATTCCGGCGACATCCATGCCAGTGGACGCTATCTGCTGGGCATCATCAACGACATCCTGGACCTGTCCAAGATCGAGGCCGGCAAGATGTCGCTGGAAAGCGCCGAGGAATTCCCGCTGCGCCACGCCGTCGAAGGTTCGCTCTCCATCTGCTGCAACCTGGGCGAAAAGTTCGACGTGCGCATCGATAGCCACTTGCCGCCCGAAGACGTGAACCTGCTGGCGGTGGAACGCATGATCCGCCAGATCCTGATCAACCTGGTGGGCAATGCCATTAAGTTCACGCCGGCCGGCGGCTGCATAACCATCGCCGGTGCTATGACTGCCGGCGGCGGCTATGCCCTGACGGTGCAGGATTCCGGCATCGGCATGACCGAGGAGGACATCCACAAGGCGCTGACGCCGTTCGGCCAGGTCGAGAACAAGATGACCGCCACCCATAACGGCACGGGCCTGGGATTGCCGCTGGCCAAGGCGATGCTGGAACTGCATGGCGGAACGCTGGATATCACCAGTGCCCCGGGCAGCGGCACATGCCTGACAGTGAACTTCCCGGCCGACCGCATCAGCCTGGGCGCCAAGGCGGCGGCCGCCTAGGCCGGTGTGACGTCCGTCGAAGCCGCCATGCGGGCCGCTTCAGCCTTGATGCGGCCACGCTCGATGAACATCACGCTGAGAATGGAAATTTCGTAGAGCAGCACCAGCGGCACCGCCAGGCTCAGCATCGAGATGGCGTCGGGCGGGGTGAAGATCGCCGCCACCGCGAACAGCGCGACGATGGCATAGCGGCGCATGTCGCGCAGCGCCTTGGCGCCAACGATGCCGACCTTGGCCAGCAGCGACAGCAGCACCGGCAACTGGAAGGTCAGGCCGAAGGCGAAGATCAACGTCATCACCAGGTCGAGATAATCGCTGACCTTGGCCTGGAGCTGGATGCCCATCGCCGAAGCGGTGGCCGGCACCTGGTAGCCGGCGAAGAACTTAATCGAGAAGGGCAGCATGATGTAATAAACGAAGGCCGCGCCCAGCGAAAACATAATGGGCACGAAAACCAGGAATGGCCAGAAGGCGTTCTTCTCGTGCTTGTAGAGGCCGGGCGCCACGAACAGCCAGATCTGCCAGGCGATGGCCGGGAACCCCAGGCAGATGCCGCCGAACATGCCGATCTTGACGTTGGTGAAGAACACTTCGGTCAGCGCCGTGTAAATCAGATGATTGGTGGCCGCATGCAGCGGCCTGGTCAGGAAAGCGAAAATCTGGTTGGCGAAGGCGAACGAGAGCGCAAAGCAGATGCCGAAGGACAGCACCGACCAGATCAGCCGGGTGCGCAGCTCCAGCAGATGCTCCATCAGCGGCGCCTTGGTGGCGTCCAGCGCCGCTTCGTCTTCGGGGGTCGGCGTGATCACGGCGCGTGACCGGGAAGCGGTGTGGCCTCGGCGGGCGCAGGCGCGGCGGCATGGTCGGTGACTTCAAACTCGCCGCTGCGCGGTTCGATACTGCCTTCCACCGGCGCGGTGACTTCGGCGGTCTGTGCGGCACCATCCGCCATGGCCGCCTGGTTGACCGATGTGGTCGCGTCATTCATCGCGCCCATCATGTCCGACACCGGATTGTTCTTCTTCAGGTCCTCGATTTCCTTGCGCAGCTCGTCCAGTTCGGTCTGGCGCGCCATTTCGTCGAAGCTCTTGCGGAACTCGTTGGCCATGGCGCGGGCCTTGCCCGCCCACTTGCCCGCCATGTGCATCAGGCGCGGCAAATCCTTCGGCCCCACCACGACAAGCGCGACGACGAGCAGGATGAGGATATGGCTCCAGCTGAACAGGTCGAACATGGAAAGTTACCGGACCGCCGTTCAGACGGTGGTCTTGTCCTTGTTGGTGTCCTCGGCGTTGATCACCTTGGGATCGTCCTTTTCGGACAGACCCTTCTTGAAGCTGTTGATGCCCTTGCCGAAGTCGCCCATCAGGTCGGAGACCTTGCCGCGGCCGCCAAACAGGACCAGGGCGACGGCGCCCAAAATCAGCCAGTGCCAGATGCCGAACGTACCCATGAGACTTCTCCTAAACCCTTGAAATCCTGAACATTTGGCTGCGCCTCCCGCCCATGGGCGCCAGCCTTGCCCCCTTTAAAGCGCCTTTGGGGGCCAAGGCGCAAGGTCAGGCCGAAAAAGCGGTTATTACCCGACCAGAATTTCGCCTTTTCGGCCAAGGGCGTCGGCCAGTTCGCCCAGCCTTTTCTGCACCGGCTCCCCCGCGATGGCCTCGCGGCGGGTGGGTACTTCCAGGATCACCTTGGACGGGGTCATGCGCAGGCGATAGTTCGACAATTCCCCTGCCGCGCTGGCAGACAGCGAAAAGGCGAAGCGCCAGGCCAGGCCCAGCACCAGGGCGCGCTTTTCGTCTTCCTTTTCCAGCAGGCCCGACAGCGCCACACCCTGGGGCACATCTTCGTCGCCGGAATAGCGGTGAAACACCGAGGCCGCGATCAGGGCGCGGGCGCGGTGGCTGGCGCCGGCGAACGGCGCGGTCAGCACCTGCCCGAAAGCGCCCACGGCACGGTCGTCGGGATGACGGCGCCAGGCCACGTCGGAGAAAAAGGCGCTCGCCTCACGAATCCGCGCATCGGCGGCACTGTCATTCTCGAACAACGGCGCGGTCCAGCCCAACATCTCATGGGCATGCACCGGCACGCGCGCGGTGCGGGCATTGGCAGCGCGGGCAAATTCCACCAGCGGATCCTTGCCGCGCTCTTCCTCGGGCAGCCGGGCATACAGCAACCCTTCGCGCAGGCCATAGGCGGAGATCACCACGTCCTTGATGTCGCCGGCTTCCAGCAGCCGCTCCAGCACCACGGCGCCGTAGGGCAGGCTTTCGGCGCGGCGCTTGGAGACAACCTTGATCTTGCGCACGCTGTCCTTCGACAGGCCGGCCAGCAGCCGGCACAGGCGCAGCGCCCGCCCGCGCGGGATGGTGTAGTGCTGCAGGACATGGAGCGGATAATTATGCTCCTCCATGTCGACGCGCGCGAAGCTGCGCCAGATGCCGCCCACCGCATACAGCGCCGGGGCCGACAGGCCGGGAATGTTCTTCAGCCCCCTGTCGACGATGTCGCGCGCCTTGTCGGGATCGCCCTTGCTCTGGTCCATCAGCCGCAAGGGTCCGAACGGCAAGGTGTAGGCATTGCCGGTCTTGCCGCCCTTCACCGAAACCATGTCCAGGCTGCCGCCGCCCAGATCCGCCGCCAGCCCGTCGGCATCGGGAATGCCCGCCACCACGCCTTCGGCGGCGATGCGCGCTTCATCTTCGCCCGCCAGGATGCGGATCGGCCGGCCCCAGGCGGCTTCGGCGCGGCGGATGAATTCGGCGCCATTCGATGCGTCGCGCGCCGCTGCAGTGGCCACGGCGTCACGATATTCGACATTCAGGCCATCGGCGATCAGGCGGAATCGCGCCAAGGCTTCCAGCGCCGCGGCGCAGCCTTCGGCATGCAACCGTCCGCTGGTGACCATATCGCGGCCGATGGCGCAGATGGATTTTTCATTCTGCAGAGTGGCGGCCACCCGTTCCTGGGTCTCATAGACTACCAGGCGCACCGAATTGGAGCCGATATCGACGATGGCAATGGGCCCGCGGGCCTTCAGGGCGGCAGCCGCCTGGGCCTTAGGCAAGGCGGAGCGCAGATCGGTGACAGAGGCCACTGCTAGCTCTTGCGCTTGGCCAGGTTCTGCATCTTGAGCGCGCGACCGCGGCCCGAAAGCGACGGGTTGGTCATGAAATAGGTGTGCGCGGAGAAAGCATCGCCGTCCTCGGAATGAGAATCACGGACATAGCGCCCGTCCGGCTCCATATACCAGCTTTGCGCCTGGTCTTTCAGCTGCGCCACCATGATCTGGTCAAGGACTTGTTGATGGACCGTGGGATTTTCAATGGGTACCAGGGTCTCCACCCGGCGGTCCAGGTTGCGCGGCATCCAGTCAGCCGAGGAAATATAGACCTTGGCGTCCTTGTGCGGCAGTTCATGGCCGTTGCCGAAACAGACGATGCGGCTGTGCTCCAGGAAGCGGCCGACGATCGACTTGACCCGGATATTCTCCGACAGGCCCGGCACACCCGGGCGCAGGCAGCAAATGCCACGCACAATCAATTCAACCTTCACGCCTGCCTGGCTGGCGCGGTACAGGCCGTCGATCATGCCCGGATCCACCAGGGAATTCAGCTTGACCCAGATGCAGGCCGGCTTGCCGGCGCGGGCGTTCATGATCTCCTGCTGGATGCATTCGATCAGCCGTCCGCGCAGGGTCAGCGGCGACATGGCCAGCTTTTCCAGGCTGGTCGGCTCGGCATAGCCGGTGATGAAATTGAACAGCTGCGCCGCGTCGCGCCCCAGCGCCGGATCGGCGCTGAACAGCGACAGGTCGGTGTAGATTTTCGCGGTGTTGGGGTGATAATTGCCGGTGCCGAAATGGCAATAGGTGGCAAGCTGGCCGCCTTCGCGCCGCACCACCAGGCTGATCTTGGCGTGGGTTTTCAGCGCGATGAAGCCATAGACGACCTGCACGCCGGCCCGTTCCAGATCGCGCGCCCATTTGATGTTGGCGGCTTCGTCGAAACGCGCCTTCAATTCCACCAGGGCGGTGACCGACTTGCCGGCTTCCGCCGCCTCGATCAGCGCACCAACGATGGGGCTGTCGGATGAGGTGCGGTACAGCGTCTGCTTGATCGCCACCACGTCCGGATCGGCGGCAGCCTGGCGGATGAACTGCACCACTGTGTCGAAGCTCTCGAACGGGTGATGGACGATCAGGTCCTTTTCGCGGATGGCAGCGAAACAGTCGCCATTATGGTCGCGGATGCGTTCGGGGAAGCGGGCGATGTATGGCTTGAACAGCAGTTCGGCCCGCTCCGAAAGGATCAGCTTGGACAGGTCCGACAGACCCATCAAATTCTCGACGATCACGATTTCCGAATCGTCCAGGTCCAGGTGCTCGGCAATGAACTGGCGCAGCGGCTCGGGCATCGAGGCGCTGCACTTCATGTGGATCACGCTGCCACGGCGGCGGCGCTTTAGCAGGGTCTCGAACAGCAGCACCAGGTCTTCGGCTTCTTCCTCGACCTCCACGTCGCTGTCGCGCAGCAGGCGGAACATGCCCCAGCCGGTAACACCATGACCGGGAAACAGCCGGTCGAAATATTGCGCGATCACATGCTCCAGCGGGATGAAGCGCACATCCCTGGGCGAGGCCAGCACTTCGCTGTCCGGCAGGCGGATGAAGCGCTTGAGCTGCGGCGGCACCGGGATCAGGGCCGAAAAGCTCTTGCCATGCTTGTTGGTCAGCTGCACCGCGATGGTGAAACCCAGGTTGGGAATGAAGGGAAAGGGATGCGCCGGATCGATCGCCAGCGGCGTCAGCACCGGGAATATCTGCTCGGCGAACTGCTTGTCGAGATATTCGCGGTCACGCGCGACCAGTTCTTCGCCCGTGATGACGCAGATGCCTTCCTTGCGCAGTTCGACATGCAGCTGCGACCAGATGTTCTGCTGATCGGTGATCAGGGCGCGGGCGGCACTGTTCACTTCGTCCAATTGTTCGGCCGGGGTCAGGCCGTCGGCGCTAGGTGTGGCAACGCCGGCGCGCACCATGCCCATCAGGCCGGCGACGCGCACCATGTAGAACTCGTCCAGGTTGGACGCAGAGATGGACAGAAACCGCACCCGCTCGAACAGAGGATGGCGGCGGTTGAGCGCCTCCTCGATCACGCGGCGGTTGAAGGCCAGCCAGCTCAGCTCGCGATTGACGAAACGGCGCGGCGAGGCCGGATCAAAGGAATGGTTCTCGCCCTGATTCGCCAGGGAGACCACATCTTCGGTGGAAACGGCGGAAACGCCGGCGTCATCCTCGTTGGCCACGGCGAGGGGCTGGATTGGGTTGTGGGTGGACATGCCCCAGCCTAGTCCCCCAACAATGAAATTGTCATGACAAAGAGTGTTAAAGCAGGCGCGGCTGCGGTGGGCCTTCCAGCAAGTCTTTGATAAGGCTCAAGTTTACCGGGCGCTTGGTTTCCAGCGCGGCAGCATCCGCCCGGGCCACGAAATCGCGGATGGCGCCAGGCGACCGTTCCAGGCTGCGGATCATGTGGGCCACCACCGCTTCCGGCACGGCCAGCTGGCGGTCGGCGAACAGCTTCACCGCCAGCCCCATCAGCAGGGCATCGTCGGGCGCCCACAAGTCGAATGCCAGCAGCGCACGGGTGCGCGAGACCAGATCGGGCAGAGTGAAAGGCCAATCGGACGGCGGCATCAGCGAAGTCAGCAGCAACGGCGCACCCCGCTCCAGCAGCGCGAACAGCGGCGCTTCCGCCGCCCCTGCCCCCACATTTTCCACCACCAGGGGACCATCGGGAATCCCGCTCTTCAGGTCGGCGGCATCAATCACCGCCGCGCCGGCCTTCTGTGCCCACACCGCAGCGAGATGGGATTTTCCGCTGGCCGCCGGCCCATGCAGCGCCGCCGCCGGCGCCGGCCAGTTCGGAAAAGAATCGATGAAGGCGACCGCGCGGCTGTTGCCGGGCGCGACGATGAAATCGGCGCGGCCCTGGGCGCTGCGTACCTCCAGCGGAAGAACAAGCTGCGTCACGACATCCTCACGGCGCCACGTGCCTGCCCGAACGCATGGCGCCCAGAAACACGCCGGCATAGGCAATGGCCGACAGGATGGTGAAGCCCGCGCAGATCCAGGCCGCC
>CAIUTH010000201.1 GCA_903902075.1 uncultured Alphaproteobacteria bacterium | reverse complement strand
GTCCATCGGCACCGAGCACGAGAAATTCGTCTACGATCTGAAGACCCACAAGCCGGTCTCCTATGACGGCAAGCCCGGCATCCGACAGCTGCTGGAAGGCATGCAGCGTTTCGGCTGGCAGCCGGTGCGCGAAGGCGAGAACATCATCGGCCTGACCCAGAACGGCGCGTCGCTGAGCCTGGAGCCGGGTGGGCAGTTCGAACTGTCGGGCGCGGCGGTGAAGACCATTCACGAGACCTGCGCCGAGACCAACACGCACCTGGAGCAATGCCGCGAAGTTGCCAGCGAGATCGGCGTCGGCGTGCTGGGCTTCGGCTTTGCCCCCAACTGGACCCTGGCCGAGACGCCGGTGATGCCCAAGGGCCGCTACAAGATCATGCGCGAATACATGCCCAAGGTCGGCGCTTACGGCCTGGACATGATGTTCCGCACCTGCACCGTGCAGGTGAACCTGGATTTCGACTCCGAAGCCGACATGGTGAAGAAATTCCGCGTTGGCCTGGCACTGCAGCCCATCACCACCGCGCTGTTCGCCAACTCGCCCTTCCGCGAGGGCCGTCCCAGCGGCTTCCTGTCATACCGCGCGCAGGTGTGGACCGATGTCGACAATGCCCGTGCCGGGATGCTGCCCTGGGTGTTCGAGGACGGCATGAGCTTTGAACGCTACGTCGATTACGCGCTGGATGTGCCGATGTATTTCCTCTACCGCGACGGAAAATATATCGACATGGCGGGCAAGAGCTTCCGCAAGTTCCTGGCGCGCGAAATCCCCGAAGTGGCGCACATCACCCCGATGATGAGCGACTGGGCCGATCACCTCACCACCATCTTCCCGGAAGTGCGGCTCAAGAGCTTCCTGGAAATGCGCGGCACCGATGGCGGCCTGTGGCGGCGCATCTGCGGCATGCCGGCGCTGTGGGTTGGCCTGCTTTATGACAACCAGTCGCTGGATGCCTGCTGGGACCTGGTCAAGGACTGGACGGCGGAAGAACGCCAGGCACTGCGCGACGGCGTGGGCAAGCAGGGTTTCAAGGTACCGTTCCGCAAGGCGACGGTGCATGAGCTGGCGCACCGCATGCTGGAAATTTCCACCGCCGGCCTGAAGCGCCGTGCCGCGCTGGATGGCGCCGGCATGAGCGAGGATGGTTTCCTCAATCCCCTGCGCGAACTGGTGAACCGTGGCTACACCCGCGCGGAAGAGATGCTGAAAAACTATCACGGTGCCTGGAGCCGCGACCTGACCCCGCTCTTCACCGAGTATAATTTTCTCTAACTCTTCGGCGGCACCGAGCCGGGCACCGTGATCGGCGCGCCGGTGGGAATGCGCGTCGTGTTGTTGCGGCTGATCATCCAGTAGGGATATTGCGTCCGTTCGGCGCTGACTTCGTCCAGCCGCAACATTTCCTCGGCCGACAAGGTGAACTCCACCGACTTCAGATTGTCGTCCAGCTGCTCCATCGTGGTGGCGCCGATGATGGTGGAGGTGATGAACGGCTTCTGCCGCACCCAGGTCAGGCCGACACAGGCGACCGACACGCCATGCTTCTTGGCGATCTCGCGCATCACCAGCACGGTCTTGTCGGCCTTTTCCTTGTCCACCGGCGGGAAGTCGAAGTTGGCGCGGCGGCCGGGCTCGGCCTTGATGCCGTCGCCCGGCGTATACTTGCCGGCCATGTAACCGCCGGCCAGCGGGCTCCACACCAGGCAGCCCATGCCCTGGTCCTGCATCAGCGGCACCAGTTCATTCTCAAGATCGCGGCCGGCAATGGAGTAATAGACCTGGTTGGTCTCGATCCGCTCCAGCCCGTGCTGGGCGGCCAGGCCATTGGCCTTCATGATCTTCCAGGCTTCCCAGTTGGAAACGCCGACGTAACGCACCATCCCCTGGCGCACCAGATCGTCCAGCGCGCGCAGGGTTTCTTCCAGCGGCGTGACCGGATCGGAATGATGGATCTGGTACAGGTCGATGTGATCGGTCTGCAGCCGCTCCAGGCTCAGGGACACGCTGTCCATGATGTGGCCGCGCGAGGCGCCCATGTCGTTGGGGCCCGGGCCCATGCGGCCGAACACCTTGGTCGCCAGCACCACATCGCTGCGCTTGACGCCTAGGTCTTTCAGCGCCTGTCCGGTCATCAATTCGGAATCGCCGAAGGAATAGACATTGGCGGTGTCGATGAAGTTGACCTTGGCTTCTAGCGCCCGGCCGATGAAACCGGTGGCGGTCTTCTGGTCCAGGGTGCCGATGGCGCCGCCGAAATAGTTGCGGCCCGAAAAGCCCCAGGTGCCCATGGCGATTTCGGAAACATAGAGACCGGTGCGGCCCAGGCGATTGAATTTCATGACGTGACCTATTTCTTGGGTTCGGGAAGCGGGATGAATTCCTGGTCGTCGCCGGGAATGAGGCCAAACGTGCCGTCCTTCCACTCCTGCTTGGCGCGCTCGATGCGGTCCGGGGACGAGGAGACGAAATTCCACCAGATGTGGCGTTGGCCCTCCAGCGGCGCCCCGCCCAGCAACATCACCCGCGCGGAGCTTTCGGCGTAAAGCGTGACCTCTTCGCCCGGTTCCAGCGCCAGCATGGCGCCGGGGCCGTGCACTTCGGTGTCACTGGTATGCACCTCGCCTTCGATGACCAGGAAGGCGCGCTCTTCATGTTCGGCGCCATAATGCAGCGCGCCGCCGGGTGCGAAGCGCGCATCGGCATAGAAGATGGGTGAGAAAGTCCTGACCGGCGATGTCAGGCCGAAGGCGCTGCCCGCGATCAGCCGCAGGGTGACGCCGCCCTCATCGCGCTCCGGCAGGTCGGCAACGCCGAAATGCTGGAAGGCGGGCGGGGCTTCTTCGTCGGCCATCGGCAGGCCGACCCAGCTTTGGATGCCGTGCATGCGGTGGCCGCTTGCGCGCACCGCATCGCCGGTGCGTTCGCTGTGCGCGATGCCGCGTCCCGCGGTCATCCAGTTGACATCGCCCGGCTTGATCTCCTGCACAGTTCCCAACGTGTCGCGGTGCATCTGCGAGCCGTCGAATAAATAGGTGACGGTGGCCAGGCCGATATGGGGATGGGGGCGCACATCGATGCCCTTGCCGGGCGCGAACTCGACCGGCCCGAAATAGTCGAAGAATACGAAGGGGCCGATGCTGCGCCGCGCAATCTGCGGCAACAGGCGGGTGACGAAAAATCCGTCGCCCAGGTCGTGTGCTTTTCCGGTGATGGGGATCATGGCGCCAGCCTAGCGGCACTCACGCAAAAGCTCTAGTCTGCGCGAAAATAATCGGGAGGGGTTCATGCTGCGCAGGTTTTTGACTTCGGTTGGCTTTGCCGCGCTGCTGGCAGGTTCGGCCACGGCCAGGGACGACGCCCTGCAGATGGTGTCCATCGATGTCGAAGGCGGCGGCGGTACCCTGTTCGTCACGCCCGACGGC
>CAIUTH010000200.1 GCA_903902075.1 uncultured Alphaproteobacteria bacterium | reverse complement strand
CGCATCCAGCCGCGCCGTCTTGACCTCTTCGGCCACCTGTTTGCGCATGGTGGACGCAGGCGTGCCGGGGCGTTTGGAGTATTTGAACGAGAAGGCGGTCGCATAGCCGATGTCGCGCACCAGTTGCAGCGTGGCTTCGAAATCGGCGTCGCTTTCGCCGGGAAAGCCGACAATGAAATCCGAGGTCAGCGCGATGTCGGGCCGCACGGCGCGGACGCGGTCGATCAGGCGGCGATAGTCACCCGCCTTGTGCTGGCGGTTCATCGCCTCCAGCGCCGTGTCGGACCCCGACTGCACCGGCAGGTGCAGATAGGGCATCAGCTTGGGATTGGCGCCATGAGCGGCGATCAGGTCATCGCCCATGTCACGCGGATGACTGGTGGTATAGCGGATGCGCTCGATGCCTTCGATCCTGGCGAGCGCATCGCACAGCTTCGCCAAACTCCAGCCGTCGCCGTCATAGGCATTGACGTTCTGGCCCAGCAGCACGACTTCGCGCGCGCCCTTTTCTGCCAGCTGACGCGCCTCGCGCAGAATGGCATCGGCCGGGCGCGATTGTTCGGAGCCGCGCGTATACGGCACCACGCAGAAGGTGCAGAACTTGTCGCAGCCCTCCTGCACCGTCAGGAATGCGCTGATGGTGGTGTTCGCAGGCGCCGGAAGAGAATCGAATTTTTCAAGCGCCGGAAAATCGGTTTCCAGCGCATGACCGCCGGCGCGGGCGGTGCGGGCGATCATCTCCGGCAGGTGGTGATAGGATTGCGGCCCCACCACCAGATCCACCGCCGGCTCGCGCGCCACGATTTCCGCACCTTCGGCCTGGCCGACGCAGCCGGCCACTGCCAGCACCATGCGCCCGCCGTTTTTGGCTTTCTTCGCCTTCAGGCCGCGCAAGCGGCCGAGCTCGGAATAGACTTTCTCGACCGCCTTTTCGCGGATGTGGCAGGTGTTGAGGATCACCATGTCGGCGCCTTCGGGCGCATCCGTCGTGGCATAGCCCAGCGGCGCCAGCAGGTCCGCCATCTTGGCGGAGTCATAGGCGTTCATCTGGCAACCGTACGTCTTGACGTAGAGCGTCTTCATGAGGTGCGGTTTATCGGGTCGAAAGCCCGCAAGTTCAAGGTAAACCCCGTCCCGCCAGGGCTTCGGCCTGGCCGGTTTGCACGATTTCCTGCGCTTTGGCGGCCAGGGTCTTTCGGTCCATCCGGTCCAGGCTCAGCGGTTCATGGAACCTGACCTCGACATCAAACGGCCCGGCCAGCAGCGCCTCCCACAGGTGCGGCACCATTTCCATGTCGCCATACCAGGCAAACAGCGGCCGGTTTTCGCGCCCCATCGGCATGCCGTGCAGGCCGGTGAAGGCGACCGAGACCGGCTGCACTTTCACATGCTGGCCACCGGCCAGCCGCGCCTCGGCGGCGCCCAGAAGCGCGCTTTTGAACGGCAACACGCTGTTGCCGGTATGGCTGGTGCCTTCGGGGAACAGCAACAGAGCATCGCCCGCGGCCAGCCGCTGGTTGATGGCATCGGCCACCGCCCCGGTGGCGCTGCGGCGGCTGCGCTCG
>CAIUTH010000199.1 GCA_903902075.1 uncultured Alphaproteobacteria bacterium | reverse complement strand
TGGCCGAAGCCTCCTACGAGGAGTTCAGGAACATGATGGTGGGCCGCACGCTGGCGTTTTCGGGCGGCGCCAAGCAAGTGGAACAGCCGACCTCGCAAATGCGGCTCGGCGAGGCGCTGGGTCAACTGCGCATGGCGCAGACCCTTTTCCACACCACCATCAAGAAGATCATCGATACCTGCGAGCCGCGCGGCACGCTGTCGACCGAAGACCGCGTCGGCGTGCGCCTGGCGGGAGCACAGGTGGTGCACGCCTGCCGCGACCTCTTGAACGACACCATCATGCCGAACGCCGGCGGCGGCAGCTATTACCTCGGCGCGGTGCTGCAGCGCATGCAGCGCGATATCGAAATGCTCAAGGGTCACGCCCTGTTCGACTGGGATCGCGTGGCGATGATGGCCGGCAAGGAGGCGCTGGGCATCGCACCGGCGCCGACCGACCTGCTTTAAATACTGAAGGAAGCGCTGATCCAGTCCTGAAAGCAGGAATTCCTCGAGAAGCTTCCCTCTCGAGTCGGGGATATACAAGGGGGCTCGCCCCCTTGTTCATTGAATACTGAATGACTGAATCACCGGAAACCGTACCCAAAACAACTTCATCCGGGATCAACGACAAAGGAGGAAACAAATGGCAGCAGAACAAGGAAGAACGCAGGACGCACAGGGCGCAAAAGGACCGGCGACGCGATCGGCTGCCGTGGAACCGTTCGTGCGCGGCAGCGCCTGGCCTTCGGGCGCCGGCGTGTCCTATCCACGCGCCAATCCGGATATGGTGGACATGTCACGGCTGCCCATGGACACGTGGGGCTCGGCCAGCCTGCCGGTCGGCGTGCGCCTGGAATTCACCGGATCGGCCACCGCCATCGACATCAGCTATCGCACCCTGACCGACAACCTCGGCCTGCGCGGCGCCGGCGGCGGCAAGTTCTTTTCGCTGTGGATCGGCAATCGCCTGATCGAGGAAGCGCCCGCTGCACTAGGCGAAGGCAAGGTGAGGCTCCACATCGGCAAGGGCGCCGATGCGAAGACCCGCCGGATCGTCTACCTGCCGGAAGCGATGAAGCCGGAAGTGCTGTCCCTCACCGCGGTCGACGGCGACATCGCACCGGCGGCCAGTCAACCGCGCTGGATCGCCTATGGCGATTCGATCACCGAAGGCTGGATCGCCAGCGGTCCCGCCGGCGGCTGGCCCGCGATCGCGGGCAGACTGTTCGAACTGGACGTGGTGAACATGGGCTACGCCGGTGCCTCGCGCGGCGAGATCGTCAGCGCCGAGCACATCGCCGCGACCAAGGCCGACGTCATTTCACTGGCCCACGGCACCAATTGCTGGGTGCGCATCCCGCACAGCGCCGAACAGATGCGCGCCAACCTGCGCGCCTTCCTCGACATCGTGCGCCAGGGCCATCCGGACACGCCGATCGTCGTGGCCAGCCCCGTCACCCGCCCGGACGCCGAAGCCAAGGCGAATCGACTTGGCGCGACGCTGGCGGACCTGCGCGGCGCCATCGAGGCCGTCACCACCGAACGCATCGCGGCCGGCGACAAGCGCCTCTCCCTGATCCGCGGCCTGCCGCTGCTGCGCGGCGACCAGTTGCCGGACACCATCCATCCCGGTGACGAAGGCCACCAGATCATGGCCCAGGCCATCGGCAAGGCGGTGCGCGAATCGCTGGGCCGCTGACCGTGCACCGCCAACTGCATTGCGTCGCGCCGCGTTGCATCACGCCGCATTGCATAGTTCATTGCATCCAGCCGACACCCGCTGTATCGTCAGCGTTGAATTTTTCATCAAGTCGCCGGGACGGACTGTCGGGGTCCGGACCGAGGCGTCGCCGCAACTGACGACGCCGGGCATTCGATCCCGCGACCCTCACAATAGCCACCCCGAAGCCAGTCACCCATCCAAGGAGAACCCGATGTCCCATGCTGCAAACAAGGCAGTCGCACACACTTCGACCACAATGGATACCCATCGGTATCTTTTTTCACCGGCGCCCTTCGTGCGCGGCCTCGTCTCGGCTGCGGTGGCGACCCTGGCCATCGGGGCGACGAGCGTATCCGCGCAGATCCCCGACCGCATCAAGATCGGCCAGCTGGTTTCGTTGACCGGCGGAGCGGCATCGGCCAATGCCGTGATGGTGGCGGGCGTAAAGCTCGCCGTCGCGGAACTCAACAAGGCCGGCGGCATCGCCGGCAAGCCGGTGGACCTGATCGTGGCCGACGACCAGAGCGACCCAACCGCGGCCGTCAATTCCGCGCGGCGCCTGGCCACGCTGGAAAAGGTCCATGTCGTGATCGGCCCCAACATCAGCCAGTTCGCGCTGGCATCGGCGCCGGTCTTCAACGAATCAAAGACCGCCAGCATTGCCGTATCGGGCTCGACCGCGCTGACGCCGCAGACCGCGAACTACCTGTTCAGCTACGCGCCACCCGGCGACGTCGCGGCGCGCGCCATGGTGGCCTACGCCCAGGATACGCTGAAGGCCAAATCGATCGCCTACATCGGCGACAACGGCGCGCAGGCCAAGATCGCCGCCGAAGCCATCAAGGCCGAAGCCGCCAAGCGCAAGCTCACCATCACCGCCACGCAGGAATACGAATTCCGCGCCACCGACATCACGCCGCAGATGCTGGCCCTGCGGCGCACCAACCCGGACGTGCTCTTGATGTGGCCGGGCGTGGGTGAAGACCACGGCCTGATCGTCAAGACCGCCTCGGACCTGAACTGGAAAGTCCGCATCGTCAATGGCCAGGCCACGCCGCTGCACATCGCCGCCGGCAAGAAAGTCTTCGCCGATGCGTTCAAGGACGTGGCCAGCCCGCTGCCCAAGAGCTGGACCTACTGCCCGAACGAGGCGGTAGGCAGCGGCGCATTGCCGAAATTCGCGGATCGCCTGAAGGCTGCGGAAGGCGA
>CAIUTH010000198.1 GCA_903902075.1 uncultured Alphaproteobacteria bacterium | reverse complement strand
CCCGTCGTAGAAGGTATCGGGGCGCCCATCCGCCTGGCCGCCATGTTCGCGGGAATGAAATACCATCACAGCCGGAAGCGCTGGCCAAAATCGACAAGCTGGCCAAACATGCCGGGCATGGAGCCCCTGACGTGATCCTGGGCGCCGCGCCACGGGCGAAAGGCCTCTCAACGGCTGCGGCCTGAAGCCTCACTGATCCCCCACAATAACCAACCCATCATCAATCAGAGGTTCGTCGATGTCGCATGCAGTCCAATCGCAGAGAACGTCGCCCACCGGCGTAGAAAAACTTGCGACCTTTGCGCTTTCGGTGACCGGCGCCGCCATCCCGGCAGCCTCGCTGGAGCGGGCGACCCTGTTGCTGCTGGACACGATCGGTTGCGGCTTCGCCGGCTTGGACGAAGAGGCCGCTTGTGCAGTGGTGGAGACCATGCGCGACATCGGGGGCGCACCCCAATGCTCCGTGATCGGCCAGACGTGGAAAAGCAATCTCGCCAACGCCACCCTCGCCAATGGCGTGTTGATCCGCGCCCATGACCTGAATGACTATGTCGGCAATGTCGGCGGCTCGATAGGTGGGCACCCCAGCGACAACATTCCCGTCGCCCTGGCCGCTGGCGAGATGTTCGGGCGCTCCGGCCGAGACGTCCTCGCGGCCATTGTCATGGGCTATGAGATCTTTGGCCGGTTGCGCGCCGCTATGGATCGCAAATCCCCGTGGGATGGCGTCTCGGTGTCCGGCGCAGTCGCGGCAGTCACGGTCGGGCGGCTGATGGGGCTTTCCCACAACCAGATGTCGGACGCCATAGCCCTGGCCCTCGCCCATTGCGCGGTTCCAGCAGTGGTGCGCTCCGGCGACATATCGGCTGCAAAATCCATAGCCAACGCGCTCGTGGCGCAATCTGGCGTTCAAGCGGCGTTGCTGGCGAGCCGAGGCGTCACCGGCCCCCTTGAAATTTTTGAACACAGGCGCGGGCTTGGTTCGATCTTCTCCGACGCGGAAGCCTTGGCCACGTTTGATGCGCCGCTACCGGCGACGCCCTATATCGAAAGCGCCAGGGTAAAGGCATTCCCATGCCTGGCCACGGGACAGGCCGCTGTCGCTGCAGGGCTGCAATTGCACAAAGATCTTGCAGGCGGTGCTTCAACGATAGACCGCATCCGGGTCGTGATGGGCGACTATCCCATCATTCGCGATCAGCAGGCTGATCCCGGACGCATCAATCCCCTCTCGCGCGAGGCTGCGGACCACAGCTTCCATTTTCTTGCCGCCGTCGCTCTTCTGGATGGCGAATTCGGGCTTCGGCAATTCGACAATGAGCGTTGGAATGATCCTGCCGTCCGGGCCATCATGAATTGCATGGATATGGATGTCGACGAAGATCTCAATGCGCGTGCGCCGGGCCTCTATCCTTGCCGGCTTGAGGCGCATCATCGGGATGGCCGCTTTAGCAAGGTAGAGGTCCTGCTGCCCCCCGGCTATTCGGATAGAGGCCTAGATCAGGGAACCATTGTGCACAAATTCAACAACTTGACGCGCATCCATTTGCTCAAGCACGCGCGTCAGAACATCATAGCGGCGGTGTTGGCCCTGCCTGAGGCGGCAACCTGCGGATCCCTGACAACCGCCCTCGCGTCCGGCTCTTAATATCTGCTGGAGCCGTAAGCGAACAACCAGAGTTGAACCCGGCAGCGCTATCGGGGGAACTTGTCGGAATTCCCTGTCTTGCAAGGGACCTTTCCTCGCGGCTTTAATCTGGCCCGCCTCCTTGCCCTCCCGGTTCGCT
>CAIUTH010000197.1 GCA_903902075.1 uncultured Alphaproteobacteria bacterium | reverse complement strand
GTAGAAAATCTCGATGTCCTGCCGCCCGGCATGCAGCACCTTGACGATCTCGGGCCGCTTGATCAGCTCATAGAAGGGCGCCAGGTCAATGCCGGGGGCGAGGGGGTCGATGATGCCCTCGATGCCGGGGGCAGCCACCTGGATCAGGCACAGCTTGGGGTAATAGGTCTGGTCGCGCAGGAATTCGGTATCCAGCGCCAGGTAGGGCGCCCCCGACAGCTCCGCTGCAAAGGCCTTCAGGTCGTCCGTCGTCTCAACTATCCGCATGCCCCGGTGATAGCCGGATTCGGAGGGGTTTGGGCGCTTTTGTGCAGCTTACGGAGGATTTAGACCCACCGTCTTGCCCAGGGTTCCGGCCGCGTCGAAATAGCGGGCCTGGCCGACCTCCTGCAGGTTCAGGATGGTGCGCATCCCGTTTGCGGCGGGAGTGGATTGCAGGGTCCGCTGGGTCGGTTTTGCCTCGCCACCGCCCGCCAGCGCCTCCGAAATCACCCGGCCCGTCAGCTTGCCCTTGGGCGCCAGGGTGATCCCGGCGACATGGGCCAGGGTGGGGGTGATATCGGCGTTTGATATGGGCGCCGGATCGGCAAAGCCGGATTTGAAGCTGGGCCCGACGGCCGCCATGAAGTTGCGGGTCTCGGCGCGCGACAGCGAGCCATGGCTGCCCTGGCCGGTGCCCAGGGACGTGTCGTGCACCCCCACCGCGCATTGCAGCTTGTTCTCGCAGTCGCCGGCGAAGCTGCGGAAGCTGACATAGATGGACGGCACCGGCGTTTTGGCGCTGCCGATCAAATTCAACGCACTCATCGGCAAGGCGCCGGGAATCTTGCCCAGGCTGTCATGCACGAATATGGCGCTGACATAATCCTGGGTGGTGAGAAACTTGACGACACTGCCCGCCAGTTTCTTCGCATTCTTTTGCGGCAGATAGATCAGGTCGGCACCGCCATTGCCCACTACGATGGCTTCAGGATTTTTCGGATCGGCGCCCAACATGCTGCCGCTTTGGGACAGGCCCAACCCCTTGGCGAGATCGGCAGCCAGGAAGCCCTGCTTGATCTGGCCGTTCACCGCAGAGGGGCTGGTATCGCTGGCATGGCTGATGGTGAGAAAGCCGTGATCGGCGGTGACGAAGATATCGGTGGTCGCATCCAGGCCCTGTGCTTTCAGCGCTGCGCGCAGTTCACCGAGCGCGGTGTCGGCATCGCGCGTGCCCGCCTTGCCCGAAGGTCCGTTGATGCCGGGCTCGTACTCGCCCAGGCTGTCGCGAGTGCCATGCTGGCTGGCGTCGGGATCGCGCGACCAGAACAGCATGGCGAAGGGCTTTCCCGCCGCCTTGAAGTGCGGCAGCACGATCCGCGTCGTGGCCTTCATCAGGTAGACTTCCTGGGGGATGTTCGGAACCTGGGTGGCGGGCGCTTGGGGTTCGACAAAGGCGGCCTTCATCTTGGCTGTGAACCATTGGGGCAGGCCGATGCCGCCGGGATGACCGGTATTGTCGTCCAAGATCAGGGTTTCGCTGCCGTCGGGGGCTGCGGTGGAATCGGCGATGCGGGTCGGGCCCAGCTTGCCGATCACGGCCGTCGAAAAACCTTGCGCGCGGGCACGGGCGAACAGGGTTTCCTCGTTCAGGTAATTGCCGCCGAACTTCTTGTTCATCTCCGCCAACACATCGTCGTTTTCCAGTGCCGCGATGGGCTCGCCCTTCATCGTATCCACGGGCGTCGCCGTATAGAGCGTGTTGCCGAAATTGCCGGTGTCGCCAATGTAATGGCCGGTGGTGATGGCGCTGGCATTGACGGTAGTGATGGTGGGGAACAGCGAATGGCTGTTGGTGAAGTCCACGCCTTCGCTCTTCAACTTGAACATGTTGGGCATGTTGTTCGGTTCGACGCTGCCATAGCGCAGCCCGTCCGCCACGAAGATGATGATGTTGTGGGGCCTGGGGGCAGGGGGCTGGGCCAGGGCCGGGGTGATGAACAGGGCCAAGGCCAGGCTGGCAACGGATACGAATTTCATGCGTGATTCCCCTTCAGGCCAGCCACGTTAGCCGGGCTTTGTGACGGGAAAAACCAGTCATTTCCGCATCCCCGCCCAACCCTTGACCTCCCCCCCATAAACCGCCAAAAACCCTGCCATTCCTTGGGATTTTGAGCATGCACGCCTATCGCACCCATACCTGCGGCGCCCTGCGCAAGAGCGATGTCGGACAGACCGTCCGCCTGTCGGGCTGGGTCAACCGGCGGCGCGATCATGGCGGGCTGATCTTCATCGACCTGCGGGACCATTACGGCATCACCCAGTGCGTGATCGAGCCGGATGCGGCCGCCTTCGCACTGGTGGACACGGCGCGCTCCGAATGGGTGCTGACCCTGACCGGCAAGGTCGTGGCCCGCAGCGACGAGACCATCAACAAGGACCTGGCCACGGGCGAGGTCGAGCTGCGCATCGAACAGGCCGCGGTTCAGGGCCAGGCCCAGGAATTGCCGCTGCCGGTGTTCGGGGATCACGACTATCCCGAAGACACGCGCCTGACCTACCGCTTCCTGGATCTGCGCCGCGAGCGGCTGCACAAGAACATCATGCTGCGGTCGAATATCGTCACGTCCTTGCGCCGGCGGATGATCGACCAGGGCTTCACCGAATTCCAGACCCCGATCCTGACCGCGTCCTCGCCGGAAGGCGCGCGCGACTTCCTGGTGCCGTCGCGCCGCTATCCGGGCCAGTTCTATGCGTTGCCGCAGGCGCCGCAGCAGTTCAAGCAGCTGATCATGGTGGCGGGCTTTGACCGCTACTTCCAGATCGCGCCCTGCTTCCGCGACGAGGATGGCCGCGCCGACCGTTCGCCGGGCGAGTTCTACCAGCTCGATCTGGAAATGAGCTTCGTGACGCAGGACGACGTGTTTGCCGCCGTGGCCCCGGTGCTGGCCGGGGTGTTCGAGGAGTTCGGCGAGGGCAAGGCCGTCACCCCGCACGACAAGTTTCCCCGCATTCCCTACGCCGAGGCGATGCTGAAATACGGCACCGACAAGCCGGACCTGCGCAACCCGATCGAGATCGTGGACGTGTCGGAAATCTTCGGCCGCGCCGAAATCGAATTCAAAGCCTTCAAGAACAAGACCGTGCGCGCCATCCCTGCGCCCGGTGCCGGCCCGCAGCCGCGCAGCTTTTTCGACAAGCTCAATGAATGGGCGCGCGGCGAGGGCGCGGCGGGCCTGGGCTATATCCAGTTCGAGGACGAGGGCGGCGCGCTGGTCGGCAAGGGTCCCATCGCCAAGTTCATCACCGGCGCGGCGCTGACCGACATGGCAAGCAAAGCCGGCGTGAAGGCGGGCGACGCTCTGTTCTTCAGTGCCGATGCCAAGGCTGACCGCGCCGCAACCATCGCCGGCATGGCCCGCACCCGTATCGGGCGTGAGCTGAACCTGATCCCCGAGACCGAGTTCAAGTTCTGCTGGATTGTCGACTTCCCGATGTATGAGTGGAACGAGGACGACAAGAAGATCGACTTCTCCCACAATCCCTTCTCGATGCCGCAGTTCGACCGCGAGAAGTTCCTCGCGCTCGACAAGAACGACAACGAAACCATCCTGGGGCTCAAGGCCTACCAGTACGACATCGTCTGCAACGGCTATGAATTGTCGTCGGGCGCCATTCGCAACCACGACCCGGACGTGATGCTGAAGGCCTTCGAGATCGCCGGCTATGCCCGCGAGGAGACCGAGGAAAAGTTCAAGGGCATGATCAACGCCTTCCGCCACGGCGCCCCGCCGCATGGCGGCACCGCGCCGGGCATCGACCGCATCGTCATGCTGCTGGCCGGCGAGGAGAACCTGCGCGAGGTCACCATGTTCCCGATGACCCAGTCGGCGCAGGACCTGTTGATGAACGCGCCCAGCCCGGCGAACCCCAAGCAGCTGAAAGAGCTGCATCTGCGGGTCGTGTATCCGGAGAAGGCATAACTCTGATCGTCGCGGTCCTCCGGTGTGCGGGCCATGACAGTGGGGCAATAAAAAAGGCGGCCAGTGGCCGCCTTTTTTTCGGGTCTAGCGCCCCACCAAATTAATTCAGCTTTTCGCCCACGCCCTTGATGCTGTCGGCGATCAGGCTCGACGCGCGCGTGTCGTCCAGGCGGGCGGCGATCAGCTTCTGGGCGGCGCTCACGGCGCTGTCGGCGGCCAGGGCGCGGATTTCGTTCAGGGCCGTGGCTTCGGCCTGGGCGATCTTGTCCTGGGCGGCGGCCGCGCGGCGGGCGATCTGGGCTTCCAGCGCGATGCGGGAATCCTTCTGGAACTGCTCGGCTTCGGCGGTGGCGGCCGCGACGATGCTGCGGGCTTCCGCTTCGGCGCCGGCAGCGCGCTTCTGGTAATCGGCCAGCAGGGCGGCAGCCTCGGTGCGCAGGCGCCGGGCTTCGTCCAGTTCGGCGGCGATCACCGCGGCGCGCTGGTCCAGCATCTTGGCGACCATGCCCGGCACGCCCTTCCAGACGAGCAGGGCGATAACCAACACAAAGCCGACGGCAACCCAGAACTCCGGTTCGTGGAGCATTTCCATCTTAGTTCCCCAACGCCGCGGTGGCGTCTTCGGCCGAGACCTTGTCACCGGTCAGCCGTTCGACGATGGCGATGGCGGCATCGCGCGCCGCCGTCTTCACATGGCCCTTGGCGGTTTCCCGCGTCTGGGCGATGCGCGCTTCGGCGGCAGCCATGGCGTCGGCGGCCTTGCTGTCGGCTTCGGCCTTGGCCCTGGCGATTTCCGCGTTCAGCTTCTGGCGGGTTTCCTCGGCCAGGGCGTTGCCACGACTGCGGGCGCCGGCCAGCGCCGTTTCATAACCGGCCTGGGCCGCTTCGGCTTCGGCGCGCGCCTTGCTCGCCTCGGCAATGGCGCCGTTGATGGTGCCCCTGCGGTTGGTGATGGCTGCGTTGATCTTGGGACCCGCCAGCCGCCACATCACCGTAAACAGAAACGCGAACGTCACCACCAGCCAGAAGAACTGGGTGGGGAACGTCGTCGTGTCGAACGGCGGAAAGCCACCCTCTTTCTTGGGGGCTTCCGTCGTCTCGGTGGTGGCGGCGTGTTCCTGCACGGCTTAGCCGAACAGGATGATCAGGGCGACGACCAGGCCGAACAGGCCGGTCGCTTCGCAGAGCGCGAAGCCCAGCAGCAGGTTGGTGGTCTGAGTCGCGGCGGCGCCCGGATTGCGCAGCGCGCCCGACAGGTAGCTGCCAAACACGTTGCCGATGCCGATGCCGGCGCCGACCAGGGCGATACAGGCAATGCCCGCACCAATCATTTTTGCAGCTGCAACTTCCATTTTTTCAGGTCCTTTTTGAGAGTTAGTGATGATCGTGGAGATGAAGGGCTTCGTTGAGATAGATGCAGGTCAGGATCGCGAAGACATAGGCCTGCAGGAACGCCACCAGGAATTCCAGGAGCAGGATGCCGACGATCAGGAGCAGCGGCGCGACCGACAGCGGCGCCAGCAGGCCGCCCGCGGCGCCCAGCGACACGACGAACCCGGCGAACACCGCCAGCAGGGTATGGCCGGCCAGCATGTTGGCGAACAGACGAACCGACAGGCTGATGGGACGCGAGCAGAAGGAGATCAGTTCGATCACCACCAGAAGCGGCAGGATGTAGATCGGCGCCTTCGGGACAAACAGCATGAAGAAGCGAAGGCCATGCTTGGCAAAGCCCGTGATGATCACGATCAGCATCACAAGGCACGCCAGCGCCAGGGTGACGGCGATCTGGCTGGTGACGGTGAAGCTGCCGGGGATCATGCCGAAGAAGTTCGAGCACAGCACGAACATGAACAGGGTGAAGACGAAGGGGAAGAACTTCAGTCCGTCCTCGCCGGTCGCCGTATGGATCATGTTGGCGACGAATTCGTAGGAAATCTCGGCCATCGACTGACCGCGCGTCGGCACCAGCCGTCCCGGCTTGACCGCCAGGGTCAGGAACAGCGACGAAGCGACGACCACGATGATCATCAGCAGCGCCTGGTTGGTGAAATAGATCGGATGGCCCGCAATGGCGAACAGCGGCTCTGCAATGAGCGGCTTGATGGTGAACTGCTCCATCGGGTTAAGCGCCACGGATACCTACTCCTTGCCGTCTTCAGTTTCCGAAGACCGCGCGCTGGCGATCTCGGCGTTGATCTCTTTTGCCGCGCGCATCACGTTGCGGATGCCCGCCGCGATGCCCAGCATGAAAAACACAATCAGGAAGACCGGGCGGGTGTGAAAACCGAAATGGCCAAACAGCCAGTCGATCCCCCATCCGAGGCCCCCTCCCACCACCAGCGACGCCACCAGTTCGGTGGTGAAGCGGAAGGCGATCCCCGACTGGCTTGGCGGCTGGCGCTTGGTGCCGGCTGCCTGCCTGTTCTGGAGTTCGGCGAGCTTCTTGCCCAGATCGTTCAGCCGCTGCGGGTCCGGAGCCGTCAAAACCGTCTCCCAAAGTCCGAAAAGCCGTACAAAACCGGGCCTTCGGCGCGTCGAAGGCGGGGGGACCATATGGTCGCCCCCTTGGGGTGTCAAGAATGTCAGACGCCTTCAAATACCTGACATAAAAGGGAAATTCGCAGGCGCGGCAAAACGCCAAGCCAGCTTAGGCCCTTAGAGCCAGAATCACTCGGCCGCGATCTTTTCCGCTTCGGCCAGGGATACCGAGACCAGCTGGCTGACGCCGCGCTCGGCCATGGTGACGCCGAACAGGCGGTCCATCCGGCTCATGGTCAGGGCATGGTGGGTGATGACAAGGAAGCGGGTACCCGACATCTCGGTCATCTGGGTCAGCATCTTGCAGAAACGCTCCACGTTCGCGTCGTCCAGCGGCGCGTCCACTTCGTCCAGTACGCAGACCGGGGCGGGGTTCACCAGGAACACCGCGAAGATCAGCGCCATGGCGGTCAGGGCCTGTTCGCCGCCCGACAACAGGGCCAGCGACTGAAGCCGCTTGCCCGGCGGGCGGGCGAAGATTTCCAGCCCCGCTTCCAGCGGGTCTTCGGATTCGGTGAAGGTGAGCTTGGCTTCGCCGCCTTCGAACAGCTTGGTGAACAGTTCCTGGAAGTTGGCGTTGACCTTCTCGAACGAGGCCAGCAGGCGTTCGCGGCCTTCCTTGTTCAGGCTCTGGATGCCGCGGCGCAGCCGGTCGATGGCGCCGGTCAGGTCGTCGCGGTCGGCGGTCAGGGTGGTCAGGCGCGTTTCCTGTTCAACCGCTTCTTCCTCGGCGCGCAGATTGACGCCGCCCAGCTGCTCGCGTTCGTTCTTCAGGCGCTCAACACGCTTTTCGGCCTGTTCCAGCGGCGGCAGTTCTTCGCCTTCGGTGATCTCAGCGCGTTCGGCCAGGTCGGACGGGGCGCATTCCAGTTCGTCCTGGATGCGGGTCTTCAGTTCCTCGATCCGCTGGGCGGCGCCTTCCGACAGGGCCTGGGCGCGGGCGCGTTCCTCGCGCGCCGAGGACAAGGCAGCGTCGGCGGCCTTGGCATGCTTGTCGGCTTCGGCCAGCAAGGTCTCGGCCTGCTGGCGTGCGTCGCTGGCCTCGTTGCGCGCCGCTTCGGCAGTCGAAATCGCATCCAGAAGCGCATTGCGCTTTTCGCCGATCTGCTGCGGCACCAGTTCGGCGGCGGACAATTCGACGGTGAGTTCTTCCTGGCGGCGGACCAGTTCGGCGACATGGCTCTGGGCGTCGGCCTTGCGGGTGTTCCAGCGGCTCTGTTCGTCGCTGATGGTGGCAAGGCGGCGCATACGGGCTTCGCCTTCGCGGCGCAGGCCTTCCAGCGCGCCGCGCGCTTCGCCGGCCTTGATGCGGGCGTCGGCGGTCTTGCCGCGAACCTCGGCGACATTCTGGTTCAGCGCCACGCCGTCGCCCAGCTCTTCCAGGCCCGACACGGCCTGGCGCCGGGAATCTTCGGCGGCTTCCACCGACTGGGTGAGGCGGCGGATTTCCGATTCCAGCGAGGCCAGTTGCGAGGCGCGTTCAGCGGCGGCACGCGCCGCCCGGTTAGCCATATCCTGCGAACCGATCAGCGCCTGTTCGGCGGCGCGTTCGGCGGCTTCGGCTTCCCGCAGGGCTTCGCGGGCGGCTTCGCGCGCATCCTTGGCGATCGAATATTCGGCGAAGCGGGCGGCGCGCAGGGTGCGGGCTTCCTCGGCTTCGCTTTCCAGCGCGGTCAGGCGATTGCGCTGTGACAGGCGCATGGCGGAGGGCGAGGGCGCATCGGCAGAAGCAATGAAGCCGTCCCAGCGCCACAGATCGCCGCGTGCCGAAACAAGGCTT
>CAIUTH010000196.1 GCA_903902075.1 uncultured Alphaproteobacteria bacterium | reverse complement strand
GGCTGCCCAAGTGCAGTGCGTACTGCCGGGTGAATTCAGCGCCCAGAAAGAAGATCTGCGTGGCCGGGGTTCTGGCGCAGCGTGTGCGAGAGTGATCAGTTGGCGCGCGGACGCAGCAGTTCACGGATGCTCAATTACCTTGATCCCAGCATCGATTTCAGTCTTGGCGACTTGACCGGCTCCCGCTCGATGCATGACACCTATGTCGGCATTGGCGTGTCGCATCGCTCGGGGATATTCGGCACCTCGCGCCTGCTCGGAAATGTGAATGGCGGGTCGAACTACATCTATTCGTACCTGGAATGGCGGATGTAGTCAGTGCCGTGCGCCGGGCCAGAAAAGGCCTTATATATTTGATAATAAATGAATTGTTTAAACGCTTAAATAAATAGAAATATTATTAAAAAGATAATAATAGACAAACCTTCACTGATGCCAGGGTTAGTTGGGCGGGATTGCGATCTCGAGCTTGATGCCGGGCCCACCCGGTGCGATCGGGGAGGAAACCGCTTCCAGGTCACCCTTTGATGGCGTGGCCAGTCCTGATTTCGAGATGCGCGCCACGACGACCACCTTGGGATAGTCGGATATCTTCATGGTCGGGGCCATTGCCATCGAATCGTCCAGCGAAAAATCAAAAGGCAGGTCTTTGACCTGGCGACGCATCACCGCTAGGGGCATGCGCTGGCCTTCGGGCGCACGGGCAAAGACAAACACCGTGTCTTCGGGCTGCGCCTTGCCCTTTGCGGATGCCGCCAGGGTTACGCGTCCACTGACAGACGGACCGGTGCCGGTGGCGTCCGGCCTTGCGGATGCCTTCGCCGGTGATCTGGCCGCTGCCGACCCGGGCATGCGACTTTCTGCTTCGGCGATGCTGCCGCGTACCGATGCGGCGAACTGGGATTCGGGCGGTACCAGCCCCAGTGCGCGCTTCCAGTACTTCACCGCGCCGGCGAGATCCTTGCGATCGAAGGCGATGGTGCCGGAGATGGACAGAGCCTTGACGTTATCCGGATCAAGCGCCAGCGCGCGTGCGATGAGTACGGCCGGCTCGCCGTCCAGCTTTCTGCCGTTGGCCATGGCCAAGACGTCTGCAAAATCGGCGAGCAGGTCTGCGTCGCGCGGCCGCTGGCTGGCTGCTTTGCCGTAGGCCTTGGCCGCTTCGTCGTAGCGCCCGATCGCAGCTTTCGAGCGGCCAAGCAGCATCCATCCCTCAGTGTCGTCAGGGTTTTTCTCCAGGCGTTGCGCCAGCTTGCCCACCATGGCATTGATCTGTTCATCCGAGACTGCATGCGGGCTTGCGGCGTCGGCACCGGCGTACGGTGAAAATGCACCGGTATTGCCCAGCCAGGCATAGAGCGCGGCGGACAGCACGGGAACGGCTATGGCGACGACAATGGCGGCCCGCGGTGAACGCGAGCGCGGGGCGGTGCCTGCGTCTGCGCCGTCATCAAGCACGCGCCGCTCGATTTCGCTGCGCGCGCCCGCCCACTGCTCGTGACTGATGATGCCGGCTTCCAATTCGGCATCGATTTCGGCGAGCTGCTCGCGATAGATGGCGGTATTGCCGGCGGTGTTTCCGCCAGTAATGGCGGTGGTTGCCCTGCCGCTTGAAAGCAGCGGCCACAACAGCATGAGGAGCACGCCGGCAACCAACAGCACGGCGAGGACGATGAAGAGGCTCATTCGGATTTTGCTCCGGAATCAAGAATCTGCCGCACGCGGGCACGCTGCGCCTCGTCCAGCGGCGCCTCGGCCTGCTGCAATGCCTTGCGCCGCCGGAGCGTGATGACAAGGAATGCGAATCCGGCAAGCAGCAGCACGAACGGACCGAACCACAACAGCAGGGTGGCGCCCTTTAGCGGCGGGCGATAGAGCACGAAATCGCCATAACGCTTCACCATGTAATCCTTGATATCTGATTCGCTGGCCCCCCCTCTGAGCTGGTCTCGAATCTGATTCTTCAGATCGACAGCGAGCGGGGCGTGGGATTCCGCAATGGTCTGGTTCTGGCAGACCAGACACCGCAACTCTTCCGCGATGACGTTTACGCGTCGCTCCAATCCAGGATCCTCGGAGGCTGGTGCTGCCTGTTGTCCCAGTGCTATTCCACCGAACAGGGC
>CAIUTH010000195.1 GCA_903902075.1 uncultured Alphaproteobacteria bacterium | reverse complement strand
CCGGACGGCGCGGATGAAACCGACAATGTGCCGGTCGCGGCGCGGGCGTTCGGCAAGCCGCCGGGCATTAACAACCCCAAGCAGCATTTCGAGATCGGCGAAGCGCTGGGCCAGATGGATTTCGAACGCGCCGCCAAGGTGTCGGGCGCGCGGTTTGTCTATCTGAAGAATGATCTGGCGAAATTGGAGCGCGCCCTGGGCGCTTTCATGCTGGATACCCATACCGGGACGTTCGGTTACACCGAAGTCTCGCCGCCGGTGCTTGTGAAGAGTGCAGCGCTGTTCGGCACCGGCCAGCTGCCAAAATTTGAAGACGACCTGTTCCGCACCACCAGCGAAGATCCGTTCTGGCTGGTTCCTACCGCCGAAGTGCCGCTGACGAACTATGTCGCCGATGAAATCCTGGGTGAGGCCGAGCTGCCGCTGCGCTTCACCGCTTTCACGCCCTGCTTCCGTGCCGAAGCGGGCGCGGCGGGCAGGGACACGCGCGGCATGATCCGCATGCACCAGTTTTCCAAGGTCGAACTGGTCTCCATCACTGCGCCGGAACAGTCGCAAGCCGAGCATGAACGCATGACCGATGCGGCGCAGGAAATCCTCAAGAAGCTGGACCTTGCGCATCGCGTGGTCACGCTCTGCACCGGCGACATGGGCTTTGGCGCCATCAAGACCTATGACATCGAGGTTTGGCTGCCCGGCCAGAACGCCTATCGGGAGATTTCCTCCTGCTCCAACTGCGGCGACTTCCAGGCGCGGCGCATGAACACCCGCTATCGCAATGCCGAGGGCAAGGTGAAGGGGCCGGTCCATACCTTGAACGGGTCGGGTCTGGCGGTGGGCCGCACCCTGGTCGCCATCCTGGAAAACTACCAGCAGCCCGATGGCAGCGTAGCCATTCCGGATGTGTTGCAGCCCTATATGGGCGGCAAGAAAGTTATCGGCAAAGCCTGATGCGCATCCTGGTCACCAATGACGACGGCATTCATTCTCCCGGCCTGACGGTGGCGGAAAACATTGCCCGCAGCCTGTCGGATGATGTGTGGGTGGTGGCGCCCGAGAATGAACAGTCGGGCGCCTCGCACTCGCTGACCCTGACGTCGCCGCTGCGGCTGCGCCAGCTCGCGGAAAAGCGCTTTGCCGTCAGCGGCACCCCCACCGACTGCGTGATGATGGCCTGCCTGCACATCCTGAAGGATCATGTGCCTGACCTGGTGCTGTCCGGCGTCAACTGGGGTTCCAATCTTGCCGACGACGTCACCTATTCGGGCACCATCGCCGGCGCCATGGAAGGCTGCGCCCTGAACATTTCCTCCATCGCCATGTCGCAATGCTATGACGAGGGCGACCGTCATGCGATCGACTGGTCGGCGGGCGAAGTGCATGGCCCTGCCACCATCGCCGCGCTGGTGCAGGCCGGCTGGCCCGCCGGCACCCTGATCAATGTGAACTTCCCCGCCTGTCCGGCCGCTTCGGCCAAGGGCGTGAAGGTGGTGCCGCAGGGCAAGTATGACCTGCAATCCACCGAGATCCATGAGCGCACCGATGCGCGCCAGCGCGCCTATTACTGGGTCGGACTGCGCCGCCGCAAAGCCACGCCGCCCGACGACACCGATGTGGGCGCTGTGTATGGCGATCATATTGCGGTGACGCCGCTGCACCTGAACCTGACGGAGCAGGGCGTGCTGGGAACTCTGCGGGACGCCCTTAAGAAATAAAGGAAGTGTTAATCTTTGCGGGGCGCCAGGCCGTAAGGGGCCGAAAATGGCTGCCTGCGCGGCATTTACGGTTAAACCCTTCTCAACTTTTCAGCGCCATGATCCTTTTCGAGACAGTGCAGAAGGCACATCCCGATGGACCGGAAGATCATTTTCACAGCAGTTGCCTTGGGCGTCGCGCCCTTGATGGCCGGCTGCGCCGACACCAGCCCGCGCACCCACCTGGACTGGGGCGTCAACACCACCCTGCACACGCGTCATGTCGCCAGCAGCAAGAGCAGCGGCGCCAAGACCTACACCTATGAAGAACCCGGCGCCCGTCCGACGCCGCGTCCTGCGCCCAACTATGTCACCCGGAATGTGACGCCCTATACGCCTGTCACCAGTGCGCCTTTGGCGCCGGTCGCGGTGAGCGGCAATGCGCCGGCTTTTGCCTGGCCGGTTTCGGGCCGGGTGATTTCCGATTTCGGTTCGACCGCCAGCGGCGGCAAGAATGACGGCATCAATATTGCCACCAGCCTGAGCGCGCCCATCCATGCCAGCGCATCGGGCACCGTCACCTATGCCGGCGACGAATTGAAGAATTACGGCAACCTGGTGCTGGTGAAGCATTCGGGCGGCTACACCACCGCGTACGCGCATGCTGACCGTCTGGTCGTGTCGCGCGGTGATTTCGTCGCCAAGGGGCAGGTGATCGGCTATTCGGGCCAGACGGGTGATGTCACCAGCCCGCAGCTGCATTTTGAAATTCGCAGCAACACCACGCCGGTCAATCCGCGCAGCTACCTGGCGTCGAACACCGCGAGCAACTAATCGAGCTGCTGGCCCAGTTCGCCCGCCAAATCCTGAATGAACTGCCACGCGACGCGGCCTGAGCGGCCGCCGCGTCCCATCGCCCAGGCCAGGGCCCGCTTGCGCAATTCCTCCGGCGCCAGCTTCAGCTTGTAGAAGCCGGCATAGCCTTCGATCATGGACAGATATTCGTCCTGGCCGCAGTGGTGGAAGCCCAGCCACAGGCCGAAGCGGTCCGACAGCGAGACTTTTTCCTCCACCGCTTCGCCGGGATTGATGGCGGTGCCCTTTTCATTGTCCACCAGGTCGCGCGGCATCAGGTGCCGCCGGTTGGAGGTGGCATAGAAGATGGTGTTGATCGGGCGCCCTTCGATGCCGCCTTCCAGCGCCGCCTTCAGCGACTTGTAGCTGGTATCGTCTTTGTCGAAGGAAAGATCGTCGCAGAACAGCACGATGCGGCGCGTATCCTTGCGCAGGATGCGCAGCAGCTGCGGCAGGCTGTCGATGTCCTCGCGGTGAATCTCGATCAGCACCAGACGATCCT
>CAIUTH010000194.1 GCA_903902075.1 uncultured Alphaproteobacteria bacterium | reverse complement strand
TCCCTTGGCGTGGATGAAGTGAAATTCACCGGCATGGTCCTGCCAACCGCCAAGAAGATCACCTATATCATCAACCTCAAGCGCGTGATCATGCGCAAGCTGGTGCTGGGCATCGCCGACGGCATCATGAAGGTGGACGGCAAGGTCATCTATGAAGCCAAGGGCCTGCGCGTTGGCCTGATCACCGACGCGGCTGCCGCCCTTGCCGCCCAGTCGGCCCCCGCCTCCGCCTGAGTTTTTCGAGGATCGCATGAGAAGAGTGGTCGTTACCGGCCTCGGTATTGTTTCCTCCATCGGCAACAATGCCGACGAAGTCACGGACAGCCTGCGCAATGCGCGCTCCGGCATCGTCGCTGCGGAAGATTACATTCGCCTGGGCTTTCGCTCCCAGGTGCATGGCTCGCTGAAGATCAACCTGGATGAAGTAGTGGACCGCAGAGCACGCCGCTTCCAGGGCGACGGCGCCGGCTATTGCTGGGTGGCGATGAATCAGGCCATCGCCGATGCGGGGCTGGAAGAAAAAGACATTTCCAATCCGCGCACCGGCCTGATCGTCGGCTCGGGCGGCCCCAGCACCAAAGCCATCGTGCAGGCCGCCGACATTACCCGCCAGAACAATTCACCCAAGCGGGTCGGCCCTTTCGCGGTGCCCAAGGCAATGTCCTCGACCGTCAGCGCCAATCTCTCCACCTGGTTCAAGACCAAGGGCTACAACTATTCCATCTCTTCGGCCTGTTCGACCTCGGCCAACTGCATCGGCAACGCCTTCGAGCTGATCCAGTGGGGCAAGCAGGACATGATGTTCGCCGGCGGCGGCGAAGAACTGGACTGGACGCTCAGCGAACTGTTCGACGCCATGGGCGCCATGTCGTCCAAATACAATGCCTCGCCCGAAAGCGCCTCGCGCGCCTATGACATCGCCCGCGACGGCTTCGTCATTTCCGGCGGCGGCGGCATTTTGGTGCTGGAAGAACTGGAACATGCCAAGGCGCGCGGCGCGCGCATCCACGCCGAACTGGTGGGCTATGGCGCCACGGCAGACGGCGCCGACATGGGGGCGCCGGCGGGCGATGGCGCGGGGCGCTGCATGCAGATGGCGCTGCAGAACATCAAGGGGCCGGTGGACTATATCAACCCGCACGCCACATCTACGCCGGTGGGCGACATTCCCGAGATCAATGCCATCAAGACGGTGTTCGGCGCCAGGACGCCGCCGATCAGTGCCACCAAGTCGCTCACCGGTCACAGCCAGGGCGCGGCCGGCGTGCATGAAGCGATCTACACGCTGCTGATGATGAAGAACAACTTCATCTGCGAAAGCGCCAACATCGTGGAACTGGATCCCGCCGTCGAAGGCGCCAATATCGTGCGCAAGCGCATCGACAACGCCACAATCAATACCGCCTTGTCCAACAGCTTCGGCTTTGGCGGTACCAATGCCAGCCTGGTGTTCCAGCGCTACGAGAAGTGATGTCCCGAAATGAAACAGAACACGCCGCGCGAGGACATCATGGCTGACGCAAAATCGGGACTGATGGCCGGCAAGCGCGGTCTGATCATGGGGGTCGCCAACGATCATTCCATCGCCTGGGGCATCGCCCAGATGCTGGCCTCCCAGGGCGCCGAGATCGCGTTTACCTATCAGGGCGACGCCCAGAAGAAGAGGCTGGGGCCGCTGGCCCAGTCCATTGGCTCCTCCATCGTGCTGCCCGCCGATGTGGAAAGCGACGAACAACTCGACGCGGTTTTCGCCACCCTCAAGAAGGAATGGGGCAGCATCGACTTCCTGGTGCACTCCCTGGCCTTCTCCGACCGCGATGAACTCAAGGGGCGTTATGTCGATACCTCCCGCGCCAACTTCGCCAGAAGCCTCGATATTTCCTGCTATTCCTTCACCGCCGTGGCCCAGCGGTCGGCAAAGCTCATGCCCAAGGGCGGTTCGCTGGTGACGCTGACCTATCTGGGCGCGCAGCGGGTGATGCCCAACTATAACGTCATGGGAATTGCAAAGGCGGCGCTGGAAGCCAGCGTTCGTTATCTGGCCGCCGATCTTGGCCGCGACAATATCCGGGTCAACGCCATCTCGGCCGGCCCGATGCGCACCCTGGCCGGCGCGGCGGTGGGCGATGCCCGCACCGTGTTCAAATGGAACAAGGCGCATGCCCCGCTCAAGCGCACCGTGGAACTTAACCATGTGGGCGGCGCGGCACTGTATTTGCTTAGTGACCTGGCAGGTGGTGTCACCGGCGAAATTCATTTCGTCGACTCCGGCTTCAACGTGATCGGCATGCCGCCGACTGCGGATCTGAACGGATGGACTCCGCCCGAGAACGGCCAGGAGCATCCCGATGGGCGTGCGGACACTTAAGCTTTTTTCGGCGCTGGCGCTTTGCCTGGCGTCCTCTCCCGTTTTCGCAGGCTGGCAGGAGGTGGCGCATCCCGCGGATGCGGCGCGCCTTCAGCAATTGCCGCAGATCCGCGAAGAAGCCATCGCGGACGCGCAAGCTGGCGAAGGCCGCGGCGACTGGCGCGTCATTCCCCGCGTGCTGCAGCCGCAGGGCCGCGCCGTTCCGGCTTCCGTGCTGGTCGGTGACTGGCGCTGCCGCCAGATCAAGCTGGGGCGCATGAGTTCCTACATGGTCTATAACCAGTGGTTCAGCTGCAATGTCCGTCCCGTGAATGGCGGGCTGCTGTTGCAGAAGATGAATGGCAGCCAGCGTTTTGTCGGCTTCCTGTTCCCCGAACGCGGCGCCTGGGTGTACCTCGGCGCGTCCAGCGCCCGCGGCGAGCCCTATCATAATTATTCCGGCGCCTCGCCGGCGCTGGGCGCGCAGGTGACCCCCGACGCTCAGATCGGATTGCTGTCCGGCATCGGCGACAACCACATGCGCCTGGAAATTCCTGCGATCCAGGAATCCTTGCTCGATGTCGTGGAGTTCGCCCGCTAGGCGCGCTTCTTTGCTGCCTCAGCAAAGCGCTCGAACAGATAGTGCGAGTCCATCGGCCCGGGCGACGCCTCGGGATGATACTGCACGCTAAACACATCCTTGCCATCGACCGCTATGCCGCAATTGGTGTCGTCGAACAGCGAGACATGGGTCTCCGACACGCCCTTGGGCAGGCTTTCGCGGTCCACGGTGAAGCCGTGGTTCATGGACACGATCTCCACCTTGCCGGTGGTCAGATCTTTCACGGGATGATTGGCGCCGTGATGGCCCTGCGCCATCTTGCGGGTCTTGGCGCCCAGCGCCAGGCCCAGCATCTGGTGGCCCAGGCAGATTCCGAACACCGGCGTACCGGTCTCGATCACGCCCCTGATGGTGGGAATGGCATATGCGCCTGTCGCCGCTGGATCGCCGGGGCCGTTGGACAGCAGCACGCCATGCGGCTTGTGGCGCATCACCTCTTCGGTGGTGGCGCTGGCCGGCACCACGGTGATGTCGGCGCCCATGCCCGCGAGCAGCCGCAGGATGTTCCGCTTCACGCCATAATCGATGACGGTGACGCGGAAGCTGGGCTTGCCTTCCTTGCTGTAGCCTTCGTTCCAGGCCCAGGGCATCTCGTCCCACTTGTACATCTGGCGGGAGGTGACCTCC
>CAIUTH010000193.1 GCA_903902075.1 uncultured Alphaproteobacteria bacterium | reverse complement strand
CCAACGAGCCGACAGGCACGGCGTTCCGAGAGCCTGTACTTCTCACAAGCCCCCGCAACCGCCTGCCGGCGCCGTTCGGGGCTTACAAGTTTCCCGAGGCGATATCCTTGAGAACCTGCTTATCAAGCGAAAGATCAGCCACCAGCCGCTTCAGCCGGGCGTTCTCTTTCTCCAGATCCTTCAGCCGCCTCGCCTGATCAAGCTCCAAACCGCCATATTCTTTGCGCCAGCGGTAGTAGCTCTGCTGCGATATCCCAGCATCCCGGCACGCAATCGGCGCCGACTTGCCCTGCGATATCAAAACCTCAATCTGGCGCAGCAAAATCACTATCTGCTCCGCGCTAAAACGCTTCTTCGGCATAACCAGGTTCCTTTCCAAGTCAGTTTCTATCAAACCGCTTGGTACAAAAAGACCCAGTCAGGTCAGGGCCGCAAGGTCGTCCCCGCCGATGTGGGCGCCACCGCCGTGCCGGTTCCCGACTCCATCGCGATCCCGCTGGCCCAGAATAGTCACAGGAGCCGGGTACGCCCGGGCATGGGCGACAGCGCCTATGTCAGCCTGGACGGCCGCAGGCTGGCGCCGCTGCTGAACCCGCCGCCCTGCCGTTAACCGAACTACCGATTCTGCCGCACCCCCATTCCATCCCGGCTGTTAGAACGGGGGCATGCGCGCCCTGCTTGCCGCCCTGATCCTGATCGCCGGTTGCGCGTCCGCGCAGGCCGCGCCCTGGCGCATCACCAAGGACCATTGGGACGCCGCGGACGAGGCGGGCTATGGCGCCTTCATCACCGCGCTGGGGGATTCGGGCTGTTCCTCCTCCCAAAGCTGCCTGCGCGATCCGGCCAATCCCTGGCGCGGCGGCGATGGGCGTTTCCTGGACATCGATGTCGACTGCGCCAAGCTGCCCTACCTGCTGCGCGCCTATTATGCCTGGAAGAACGGGCTGCCCTTTTCCTATGTCGATGGCGTGGCGGGCTCGCGCTTCGGCCACAGCTCCAACCGCATCGTCAGCCGCGCCGGGATGATCGACCATGGCGGCGGTATCGATGGCGCTGCCGCCATCCGCACCCTGCTGGACAATGTCTATTCCGGCACCTTTCGCATCGATGCGGCCGGCGATGGCGCCATCCCGGCGGATTTCTATTCGCCTGCGCTGCAGCCGGGCAGCATCCGCCCCGGCACGGTGATCTATGACACCAATGCCCATGTCGGCATCGTCTATCGCGTCGATGGTTCGGGGCGCATCTATTACATGGACGCCCATCCCGACTTCACCATCAGCCGTAGCGTCTATGGTCCGCAATTCGGCCAGAGCCCGCCATCGCTGGGCGGCGGGCTGAAGAACTGGCGGCCGCTGCAATTGCAGAATGCGCATTGGGAAAATGGCGCGCTGGTGGGTGGGCACTATGTTCTGGCGCGCAACAGCCAGATCGCGGATTTCTCACTGGTCCAGTATTTCGGCACCGAGCGGGACGGGACCTGGCGCTACAAGGGCGCGCGGCTGGGCTATTACGAATATGCGCGGGTGGCGGTATCGGGCGGCAAGACAGATTTCAATCCGGTCTATGAGTTGCAGGCCACCATGGGCACCCTTTGCAACGACCTGAACGACCGGGCGCAGGCGGTGAACCAGGCGGTGGCCAACGGCATCACGGCCAAGCTGCATCCCTCGGCCATTCCGGCCAACATCTATTCCAGCAATGACGGGGAGTGGGAGGCTTACGCCACGCCCGCGCGCGATGCGCGGCTACGTGCCGCCTTCGTCGCATTCCGCCAGGAACTTGGGAAAATGATCGGCCAGTGGCTGAACCGCGACACCAGAGTTGTCTATGACGGGCTGGACCTGAAGCGCGACCTGCTGGCCGCCTATGACCGGGAAAGCGCGGCCTGCGCAATCACCATCCTGTCCAGCGACAAGCGCCCGGTGACGCTGACGTTTGACGATATCTCGCACCGGCTGTTCGACATGTCGTTCGATCCCTACAACTGCGTGGAACTGCGCTGGGGCGGCGACGGAATGGGTTGTCCCGACCAGTCCGGCAAGCGCCGCTATTATGCGATGGAGGCCCAGGCGCGGCGGGTGATCGACCCCGACACCGGCGCCGTGGCGGGGCCTGCCGATACCGATATCCGCGGACTAATCCTGTCCATGCCGGCGCGCGCGCCCTGGGTGCAGCGCATGCCGGGCGATACCCGCCAGTCCTTGCTGCCGTGATCTGGCGCATTTTAGGACGGGTCTTAAAGGGCCGGTAACTTGCCCGGTCCTAGCCTTTGTGCGCGATCAAACGCTGAGGGGCGTGCGGATGCTGCAGGACAGCTGGTGCTTTTACGAAGAACCTAGCCCCAAGAAGCGGATTTTCCATCCGCGCAGGCGATCGCTGATCGGCCCCATGCTGACCATCATTGCCGCGGTTGCCGTGGTGTTCGAGGCGGTCAGCCGCTTCTAGTAGGCGCGGCCGATCAGGATTTCTTCCACGCTAGGTTTTCCGGTGAACAGGCACGTTGCAAACGTGTCCGGCTGCTGCAGCGGCGCATTGCGGATGGTGAGCTTCAGGCCCTTCAGCTTGGTGTCCACCGCGTCCAGCTCGACGCCGCTCGGCTTGGCCCAGGAAATCTTCAGCCAGCCTTTGAACTCCTCGTCGCTGCCGGCGAAGTACTCTTCCACGCCCTTCCAGTCGGTGACGCCGGTCTTGATGTTGCCGTCCAGCCGCGCCTTGGCTTCGGCATACAGGCCGTGCTGGATCTCGGCCAGAAGCTGCACGGCCTTTTCTTCCAGGAATTCCTGGCGGGGCAGGGCGATGGACTTGACCTTGTCGCCGTCGCGCAGCTGGTCGCGTCGCATATATGTGATATTGCCGCCGGCGGCGTCGCGCGGGCCGATCTCGATGATGATGGGCGCACCGCGGCGCACCCAGTTCCAGCGCTTTTCCGCCGACTTGATCTTCTTGGTGTCCAGATGCGCGCGTATGGGCTGGCCAAAGACGCTGAGCTTGCGCAGCATCGCCACCAGCTCTTCGCAATATTTCAGAACGTCCGCATCTTCGGGCTTGTCGCGCAGCATGGGCACAACCACGACCTGCTTGGGCGCGATGGCGGGCGGCAGGCGCAAGCCGTCGTCATCGCCATGGGTCATGATCACCCCGCCGATCAAGCGGGTGGAAACACCCCAGCTTGTCGTGTTGCAGAAGGTGAGCGTGCCGGCTTCGTCCTGGAACTTGATGCTCTGGGCTTCGGCAAAGTGCGTTCCCAGGAAATGGCTGGTGCCGGCCTGCAGCGCCTTGCCGTCCTGCATCATGGCTTCGATGGAATAGGTGTTCACCGCGCCGGGGAAGCGTTCATTCTCCGGCTTCTCGCCGGCGATCACCGGCATGGCCAGATAGTCCTCGGCAAAGCTGCGATAGACTTCCAGCATCTTGAGGGTTTCTTCCACCGCTTCGGCTTCGCTGGCATGGGCGGTATGGCCTTCCTGCCAGAGAAATTCGGTGGTGCGCAGGAACAGGCGCGGGCGCATTTCCCAGCGCACCACATTGGCCCACTGGTTGATCAGCAGCGGCAGGTCGCGGTGCGAGCGCACCCAGCGCGCAAATGCGTCGCCGATGATGGTCTCGGACGTGGGACGCACCACCAGCGGCTCTTCCAGCTTGGCGTCCGGATCGGGCTGCAGCTTGCCATCGATGTTCTTGAGGCGGTGATGGGTGACGATCGCCATTTCCTTGGCGAAGCCTTCGACATGCTCGGCTTCCTTGGCGATGAAGGACAGCGGGATGAACATGGGGAAGTAGCAATTCTCGTGGCCGGTCGCCTTGATGCGGCGGTCCAGCTCCTGCTGGATCTGCTCCCACACGCCATAGCCCCAGGGCTTGATGACCATGGCGCCGCGCACGGGGCTGGTCTCGGCCATGTCGGCATCGCGCACCACCGCCTGGTACCAGTCGGCGAAGCGGGTGCGGTTGATGTCGAGGGCGCGCTGCATGAGAAGCTCCGAGGGGAAAGTTGACGGTGTTTAGCCCGCCGGGCGGGGCCTGAACAGCAGGTAAGTGGCCGCGCCGGCAATCCCGAACAGGGCCATCAGCCCGGTCAGGGGCACCGGCGTGGTGGGGGTGACAAAGGCGCCCATCAGGGCCGAAGCCAGGGCGCCGCCGCCATACAGCAAGACGCCGATCAGGGCAGAGGCCATGCCCGCGGCATGTCCGAAATGGTGCATGGCCAGTCCTGAGCCGGTGGCGTTGATGGTGCCGATCATGGCGCAATAGACGAAGGTGAAGGGCAGTAGGCCCAGCAGCGCCCCCCAGCCGGTAAAGCCGAACGCCAGCGCCAGCACGCCGGCGGCCGCATTGGCGAGGAGGGCTGCGCAGAACAGGGGCTCGCCGGGATGGGTCTTCAGCCAGCGCGCCGCGCTCTGGCTGAAGACGATCAGGCCGATGCCGTTTAGCACAAAGGTGAAGCCGAAATATTCGGGGCGCACATGGAAGATGTCGATCACCACGTGCGGCCAGCCGGTGAGGAACACGAACAGGCCCGCATTGGTCAGCATGCCGGGAATGATGAAGCGGAAGAACCGCCGGTCGCGCACGATGACCCAATAGTCCTTCAGCACATGCAACGGATGCAGCCGCCGGTCCGAGCCGGGATGGCTTTCAGGGAGCAGCCACCAGACAAAGCCCCAGGTCAGCGCCGCTGCGCCGACCTGCAGCCAGAACAGGCTGCGCCAGCCGGTCAGCGGCAACAGCCAGCCGCCGACAAAGGGCGCGAACAGCGGCGATACCGACAGGATCAGCAGCATCTGGGCGAAGATGCGCGCCGCCTGCTGCGGCGGGAACAGGTCGCGAACGCAGGCCCGCGCCAGCACCGTTGGGACGCAACAGCCAATCGCCTGGACAAAACGCGCGGCGTCCAGGGTGAGCGGGCCTTGCGCCAAAGCGCAGGCGGCCCCGCCCACGATGTAGAGCAGGAGCCCGATCAGAATCGGCCAGCGCCGCCCGAAACGGTCGGACAGGGGGCCGATCATCACCTGGCCGACGCACAGGCCCAGGAAGAAAGCCGCCAGCGAATGTTCGATATCGGCGATAGGGGTGCCGAACTCCCGCGCGATGGTGGGCAGCGCCGGCAGATACAGGTCGATGCCGATGGGGGTGAAGACCGTCAGGATGCCGAAAAGGGCGATCAGTTCGATCCGCCACAGGCCGGTGATTTCCGCGCGGATTTTGGACTCGGTCATGGAACCGGTATGGGACGGCCAAAAGCGCTGTGCAAGGCTTTGTGACCCCGTTTGTAATGGACGGATTCGCGTAGGCACCGTAGGTTCGGCCCATGCCAGAATCGCCCCCACGCAAAACCGGTATTTTCGCGCCTTTCGAGTGGATGATCGCCGCCCGCTACCTGCGCGCCAAGCGCCAGGAAAGCTTCATCTCGGTGATCTCGCTGTTTTCGCTGATCGGTATCGCGCTGGGCGTGGCCACCCTGATCATCGTGATGTCGGTGATGAACGGCTTCAAGGTGGAGTTGCTCAAAAGCATCTTGGGCCTGTCGGGCCATGTTACCATCCAGTCGCAGATGGGCAACATGACCGATTACGACGCGGTGACCGCCCGGATCATGAAAGTGCCCGGCGTGGTGCGCGCCACGCCCGTGGTGGACGGCCAGGTGATGGCCAGCCAGAACGACACCAACCTGGGTGTCATCGTGCGCGGTATCCGCGCCAGGGATTTGGGCAAGCTGGCGGTGGCCGAAAAGCTGCGCGCCGGATCGCTGGCCTATTTCGACGGCGATGACGCGGTGATCGTCGGCGCCGGTCTTGCCGCCAAGCTGGGTGTGCGGGTGAACGGGGAAATCACGCTGATCGCGCCCAAGGGCAATGTCACGCCCTTTGGCACCACGCCGCGGGTGAAAACCTATCATGTCATCAGCGTGTTCCGCATCGGCAACACGCTCTACGACAACAACTACGTCTTCATGCCGCTGGGCGAGGCGCAGAATTATTTCGACCTGGGCAACAAGGTCAGCGGCGTCGAGGTGATGATCAACGATCCCGAAGCGGACCTCGCCATGCTGCCCGCGCTGGGCAAGGCGGCGGGTCCTATGATGCGCACGGTGCCGTGGCAGGACCTCAACAGTGCCTTCTTCGAGGCCATCCAGGTCGAGAGCAATGTGATGTTCCTGATCCTGTCCCTGATCATCCTGGTGGCGGCGCTGAACATCGTGTCCGGCCTGATCATGCTGGTGAAAGACAAGTCGGCCGACATCGCCATCCTGCGCACCATGGGCGCCACCCGCGGCGCGGTGATGCGCATCTTCTTCATTTCCGGCGCCAGCATCGGGGTATCGGGCACGGTGATCGGTTTCGCCATCGGCGTGCTGTTCTGCGCCAATATCGAGAATATCCGTCAGGGCCTCAGCAAGCTGACCGGCACCACCCTGTTCGATCCCACCGTCTATTTCCTCTCGCGCATGCCGGCCGAAATGGCGCCCATGCAGGTGGCGTCGGTGGTGGTGATGGCGCTGGTGCTGACCTTCCTGGCCACGCTGTATCCGTCGTGGCGCGCCGCCAGGCTCGATCCGGTCGAGGCGCTTCGCTATGAGTGAAGTTCTCAGGCTGGATACCATCACCCGCCGCTTCCGCGAGGGCGAGGGGCAGCTGGAAGTGTTCAGCGGCCTTTCCATGTCGCTCAAGGCCGGCGAGATCGTGGCGCTGGTTGGCCCCAGCGGCGCGGGCAAATCATCCCTGCTGCATATTGCGGGCCTGCTGGAAGCGCCCACCAGCGGCGAAATATTTATCGCCGGTGCTGCCACCTCGAAACTCAATGACGCCGAGCGCACCAAAATCCGCCGCGAGACCATCGGCTTTGTCTACCAGGCCCATCACCTGCTGCCGGAATTCGATGCGCTGGAAAATGTGGTGCTGCCGCAGATGATCGCGGGCAAGAGCCGCGCCGATGCGATGGTCGAAGCCGCGCGCCTGCTGGGCGTGCTGGGGCTGGGCAAGCGGCTGACGCACCGGCCCTCGCAGCTGTCCGGCGGCGAACAGCAGCGCGTCGCCATCGCCCGCGCCCTGGCCAACAAGCCGCGCCTGCTTTTGGCCGACGAGCCCACCGGCAACCTGGATCCCAGGACCTCGGGCGGGGTGTTCGATGCCCTGATCGCCATCACGCGCAGCGAAGGGCTGGCGGCGCTGATCGCCACCCACAATTTCGAACTGGCGTCACGGATGGACAGGGCTTTGCTCCTGCATCAGGGCAAGCTCATCGAAGGTACCCAGCTTCCGCGTTAATCTCTGACGGGCCCAGAAGTTAACAGCGTCATTTTCCCCCGGAACGAATGAAACTGATCCGTGTGCGGAGGCTTGTCTTCGCATGACGTATCAACGAGATCCCCACTATTGGACCCAGGCCGTGGCGTGTCGCGGCAATTCGATCACCTTTTGTTCTTGCGTTCTGGATGGAACCAAAGTAGAACAAAATTCAACCAAGCGGGAGAACGTGATCATGTGGGCCAAGGATGCAGCAGCGGGCGCGGGGCTTATTCTTTTCATGGTGACGGCCTTTGTGCTGGCCAGCGGCGCCCATGCCGTTCTGGGCCACGCCGGCATCTGACGCTGTGGATAGGGGCCGCCTTGGCGCCCCATCCGGGGCGCAGGCAGGCGATACTGGGTCCCTGAATCCTGATCCCGGATCCCGTTATGGCCTCCTTCGTCCATTTGCGCGTCAAGAGCGCCTATTCGCTGCTGGAGGGCGCTGTGCGCCCCAGCGAAATGGTCGAGCTGGCCCGGGACGCCGGGACCCCGGCGGTGGCCGTTACCGACAACAACAACCTGTTTGGGGTCTTTGAGATCTCCGACACCCTGGCCAAGGGCGGCATCCAGCCCATCGTGGGGGCGCTGCTGTCGGTGGAAATCACCGTCCGCAATCCGCTTCAGACCGGATCGCGCAAGAAGCCGCCCCATGTCGCCCTGCTGGTACAGAACGAGACGGGCTACCAGAACCTCACCAAGCTTTTGTCCGCCGCCTATCTGGATGTGGAAGCCGGTGACTGGCCGCATGTGAAGGTGGAGAAGCTTTTCGCCCATGCCGAGGGCATGATCCTGCTGACCGGCGGTCCGGGCGGGGTGCTCAACCAGCCGATTGTGGAAGGCCAGCGCGATGCGGCCGATGCGATCCTGGGGAAATTCGCCGGCGCCTTTGCCGGGCGGCTGTATATCGAATTGCAGCGCCATGGCCTGCCCGAAGAGCGCGCCGCCGAGGATGCGCTGCTGGACATGGCCTATACGCGCGGCCTGCCGATCGTCGCCACCAACGACGTGCATTTCGGCAAGGCCAAGATGTATGAGGCCCATGACGCGCTTCTGTGCATCGCCGACGGCGCCTTTGTCAGCCAGGACGACCGGCGCCGGTTGACGCGCGAGCACCGCTTCAAGACGGCGTCGGAGATGCAGGTCCAGTTTTCCGACCTGCCCGAGGCGATCGAGAACACGGTGGAAATCGCGCGTCGTTGCGCCTTCCGGCCCATGAAGCGCAAGCCCATCCTGCCGGTGTTTGTTCCCGAATCCGGCAAGTCGGCGGAGGAGGAGTTGAAGGCCCAGGCCGAGGCGGGGCTGGCGCGCCGCCTGTCGGTGTCCAAGCTGTTTGCTGAGCGCAAGGTTTATGATGAGCGGCTGGACTATGAGCTGGGCATCATCAACCGCATGGGGTTTCCGGGCTACTTCCTGATCGTGTCCGACTTCATGAAATGGACGCGCGGGCAGGGCATCCCGGTCGGCGTGCGTGGTTCAGGCGCGTCCTCCCTGGTCGCCTGGGCGCTGGACATCACCAACCTGGACCCACTGCGCTTCGGCCTGTTCTTCGAGCGCTTCCTCAATCCCGAACGTCTGTCCATGCCGGACTTCGATATCGATTTCTGCCAGGAGCGGCGCGACGAAGTCGTGCGTTATGTGCGCGGCAAATACGGCCATGACCGGGTGGCGCAGATCATGGCGCTGGGTTCACTGCAGGCGCGCGCCGCGGTGCGCGATGCCGGCCGTGTGCTGCAGATGCCGCTGGGCCTGGTCGACCGCATCGCCAAGCTGATTCCCAACCCGCCGGGCAAATCCATTTCGCTTAAGGAAGCGGTGGAGAGCGAGCCACGCCTGCAGCAGATTGCCGAGCAGGAACCCATCGCACAGCGCCTGTTCGAGATCACCGAGAAGATCGAAGGCCTGTATCGCCACGCCTCCACCCATCCCGCCGGCGTGGTGATCGGCGACCGGCCGCTGGATGAAATCCTGCCGCTGTACCGCGATCCGCGCTCCGACATGCCGGTGACCCAGTTCGACTATGAGGATGCGGAAAAAGCCGGGCTGGTGAAGTTCGACTTCCTGGGCCTGAAAACCCTGACCGTCATCGCCAAGGCCGAGGAACTTCTAAAGAAACGGGGCGTCGCGCTCCACACCCAGACCATCGATTTTGACGATACCACCACCTTCGAAATGCTGGCCCATGGCGACAGCGTCGGCGTGTTCCAGATGGAAGGCGCCGGCATGCGCGACCTGCTGCGCAAGATGAAGCCGAACCACATCAACGATCTGGTCGCGCTGGTGGCGCTGTATCGCCCCGGCCCGATGGACTCCATCCCGACCTATATCGCGCGCAAGAACGGCAAGGAACTGGTGGAGTATCTCCATCCCACGCTGGAACCGATCCTCAGCGAAACCTATGGCGTGATGACCTATCAGGACGATGTCATGCGCATCGCCCGCGAATTGGCCGGCTACACCATGGGCGAGGCCGACATCCTGCGCCGCGCCATGGGCAAGAAGATTCCGGCGGAAATGATTCCGCAGCGGGAAAAATTCATGAAGGGCGCGGCCGAGCGGGACATCACCCGGAACGTCGCCGAAACCATCTTCGAGCAGGCGGAAAAATTCGCCGGCTACGGCTTCAACAAGGGCCATGCCGCGGCTTATGCCCAGGTCGCCTACCAGACGGCGTATTTGAAGGCGAACTATCCGGTCGAATTCCTGGCAGCGTCCATGACGCTGGATATCGGCAACACCGACCGGCTGAACATCTTCCGCCAGGAAGCGCAGCGGCTGGGTGTCACCATCGCGCCGCCCGACATCAATCGCAGCGAAGCGGTGTTCACCTGCGATGCGGCGGCCAACACGGTGTTTTATGCGTTGGCGGCGGTGAAGGGCGTGGGCAAGCAGGCGATGGACCATGTGGTGGAAGCCCGCATCGCCGGCGGCAAGTTCAAGTCGTTGTCGGATTTCGCCCGCCGGGTCGATCCCAGGCTGGTCAACAAGCGCGCGTTTGAAAATCTGGCGCGGGCCGGCGCCTTCGACAGTCTCAATCCCAACCGCCGCCAGGTGGTGGACAATTCCGACCGTGTGCTGGGCGGGGCGCAGGCGGCGCAGCGCGAGCGCGAAAGCGGGCAGGTCTCCATGTTTGGCGGCGATGGTCCGTCGGAAGATTTGCGGTTGCAGGTGATGCCCGACTGGCCGGTGCATGAGCGGCTGGGCGAGGAATTCTCCGCCATGGGCTTTTATCTGTCGGGCCATCCGCTGGATGCCTATGGTCCTGCCCTGAAGCGGCTGGGCGCCTCGACCTATGCGGCGCTGCTGGAAGACCGCCGCCGCGCCGGCTTCAAGGCCAAGATCGCCGGCACCCTGATCAAGAAATCCGAGCGACGTGGCCGCAACGACCAGAGCTATGCTTTTGTGTCTTTTTCCGATCCCACCGGCATGTTCGAGATCATGCTGTTTCCCGAAGTGCTGGCGGCCAGCCGTCCACTGCTGGAAGCGGGCAAGTCACTGCTGATCACGGCCAGCGCGGAATGGGATGGCGACGAGCTGAAACTGCGCGCCGCCTCGATCATCGATTTGGACGCCGCCGCCGCCCAGGCAGGCGAGGGCATGGTGGTGCGCCTGTCGGATGCGTCCTCGCTGGGCGCGCTGGCGGCGGAGCTAAGCCAGGCCGGCAAGGGACTGGTGAATATCGTGGTGCCGGGCAGCAATGGCGAGGAAGTGGAGATCGAGCTCAAGAAGCGCATCGCCGTGACGGCGACCTTGCGCAGCCGCATCGCGGCCTTGCCCGGCGTGGCAATGGTCGAAGCGGTCTAAAGCTTGCGGATCGCGCCTTCGAGGCGCGCCAGCGCATCGGACAATTTTGCGGTGTCCTGCGCGAAGCAGATGCGCACATAGGAATCGTCTTTGGGGTCGCCCAGGCTGAAGGCCCAGCCGGGCGAGACGCCCACCTTGTCGTTGCGCACCATGTCCTGGCAGAAGCCCAGACTGTCCTTCAGGCCATCGACATGCAGGAAGCCGTAAAAGGCGCCGTCCGGCTTGAACCAGCGCACGCGGTTCTGGCGGCCGATCCATTGCTCGACCACGTCGCGCCCGGCGCGGCAGCGCTCCAGCAGGGTGCCGCGAAATTCATCGCCTTCCGGCGATAGCGCGGCGAGGGCTCCGTATTGCACAAAGTGCGTCGCGCCGGTGTTGTTGCACTGGGCCATGGCGGCGGCGGCCGGCTCCACGCTTTTGGGATGCACCAGCCAGCCGATGCGCCAGCCGGTCATCGCCCAGGGTTTCGAGAAGCTGTTGATGGCGAACACCGCGTCTTCGTCATCGGCGATGGACAGGAAAGACGGCGCGTGCGCCGCGCCGTCGAACACCAGAGTGCCATAGACTTCGTCGGCCAGGATGGCGATGCCGCGGGTGCGGGTGAACTCCAGGATCTTCTTCTGTTCGTCCGCCGTCAGCATCCAGCCGGTGGGATTGCCGGGGGAGGCGATGAACATCGCCTTGGTGCGTTCGTCACAGGCGTCGAACAGCTTGTCGAGATCCAGATGCCAGCGGCCCGCGGTCCAGTCCTCGTCCAGCCGCACCAGCCGGGGCTCGGCGCCCACGACTCGGGCGGCCTGGAAGATGTTGGGCCAGATGGGCGAGACGATCACAACATTGTCGCCGCCCTCGCACACCATCTGCAGCGCCGTCACCACTGCCAGCATGGCGGCGCCCGGAATGGTGATGCGCTCCACCGGAATGTCGGCGCCGATGGTGCGCTTGTGGAAATCGCGGATGGCCTCGCGCAGAGGCAGGATGCCGCGCGCATTGGTGTAGAAGGTGCGGCCATCTTCCAGCGCCTTCGCAGCCGCTTGGCGGATGAAAGGCGGGGTGACCAGGTCGGTCTCCCCGAACCACAGCGGCAGGATGTCGGGATTGCCAAGTCCCAGCGCGGTCACCTTGGTGATGCCGCTGGGCTCGAGGGCGCGGATAACAGGCCGGATGGGATCCTTGGCTTTCATTTGCTCGAACTGCCCCGTCTCTCTTCGCCCGTCAAGCGGTGGCGCGCTGAAAAGCCGCCAAGGCCGGGCGGCGGCGCGCGGTCCATTGCGCGATGGCGCAGGCGGCGGCGATGCACACAGCCTCTACAGCCAAGGCCCTGAGCGGATTGGGCCCGCGGTCCAGGCCGAACAGCGGCGTCTTCTGTGCCAGCAATATGAAGCCCGGATGGATGACATAAAGGGGATAGGACAGGGCGCCCAACCCGCCAAACCAGGCCGGGGCCCGGTGCTCGGCGCGCAACAGCAGGATCATCAGGGGCGGGGACAGCAGCATCACTGCGACCCAGTCAAAGGTGGGTGTCGCGGTCAGCGCCGGCACGGCAGCGATGGCCAGCCACAGCATCACCAGGATCTCGGGGGCCATCACCGGCAGACGACGGAAGGTGCCGCTCGTGTGCAGCCGGAAGATCACCACGCCCATCAGGAATCCGGCCGCGCCGCGCAAGACGCCCAACTGGAAGAATATGAAGCCGACGCACCAACCTTTTTGGGTATAATAACCGCTGACCGCCATCAGCGCCCAGCAGCCGGTGGCCAGCGCTGCGAGCGCCGAGCAGCGCAACCGGAACAGCCCCATCGCATAGGCGATGTTGACCAGCCATTCCACCAAGAGCGACCAGGTCACATTCAGCATCGCCGGCGCATAGCTGCCGTCCGGCGCGGTAAAGGCCGGCAGCATCAGAAGGGTGGTGATGGGCACGATGATCCACACCAAGGCCCAGCCATAACCGGGATAGAGGCCGGCCTGGGCCATGGCGAGGAAGATCGCCAGATCCACGCCCGCACCCAACAGGAACACCGGCAGCAGGCGCCGGCCCCGCGCCCGCAGGAAATCGGCAAGGCCTGTGCCGCGCGCCAGCCTGTCCTCCCAGGACAAGGCAATCACAAAGCCGCTGAGCAGGAAGAACATGTCCACCGCCAGATAGGCGTGCTGCAGGATGGGGCCTTTGTGGAACAGGTCGGCGGCATGGAAGAAGGCGATGGCCAGAGCGCAGACACCGCGCAGTCCATCCAGGCCGTGGAAGCGGCGCGCATCAGGAGTGTGGACCGGAGCGCTCATCGGGGGGCGAAGTCGGGATGCAAGGCTGCAGCCGGAACGGCGGACATGTTCCCGAAGGCGGGCTCGTACCAGCGCGCCAGAACGTCGGCCAGGAGAATGGCGAGTACCGGCAGCGCTGCAAGCGCCCACCATGACAGGGGGCCGTGGCTGACACGCTGGCCGCCATGGATGATTACCGCATGAGTGGCGTAGAGCGGATAGGAAATCCGCCCAAGCCACAGGCAGGCACGGGGCGGGGCGTTTTCGCAGCGCGCCAGCAAGGCGATTGCCAGCGGCGCCACCACCATGATCTGCACCAGGTCGAATAGCGGGCCATGGGCGGGAATCAGCGACAGCGCGATCCAAGCAGCAAAAACCAGCAGCGGATTCAGGGAAGGAAGCCGCGCCAGGGCGCCGTCCCGCCACAGCTGGAAGATCAGGACGCCGCAGGCAAAGGCGGGAAGCCCGCGCGGTATCGAATAAAGGATGGATGCCTGCGTGGCGCCAAAGTCGGCACTGCCGCGCCACTGCGCCAGCGTGGCGACAAAGCTCCATCCCATCAGGATGATGGTGACGAGCGCCCGGCGCGTGAGAAACGGTGCGACCAGCGCAAAACCCAGATTGATCCAGAACTCCGCGAACAGGGACCAGATCGGTCCGTTGAGGGGGAATGCATCGATGGAAGAGGTGCCGGTCATGGGAATCAAGAATAGGTTCTGGGCGCCGGCCAGCAGCACGGCGGCGGCCGGAACCGAAGGGCCGCCCATCATTTCGGTTACAAAACAGCCCAGCACCGAAAAGCCGGCGCTGAACGCAATGACCGGACCCAGACGGCAGATGCGCGCTCGCATGAAGCCGCCCCAGCCCATGCCGGCTTCCAGCCTGGCGCCAAAGGCATAAGCCAGAACGAACCCGCTGAGGACGAAAAACACGTCCACCGACAGATAGCCATGCGCGAATGGGCTGACGGCCTGAAGGCGGAAGGTGTGATACAGCACCACGATCAGCGCACAGATGCCGCGCAGTCCGTCCAGAGCCGCAAAACGGTGGTTGGTCATGGCGGCCACTCTATCCGGCCAGCCTAAATGAAGGTTTAGGCCGATATCGGGGGTGTCCCGCATCCGGTGTGTAAAATTAGGGATTGATTAAGGCTGATGCGCCGCTTTGGGCGATTTTTACCGCCCTGTAACCGCATGAGCCCATTCTGGCGGCGCTATTTCACCCAGGTCGATCATGCCTCTGCATGCGCTGCAGGCTGTCTATGCCCATATGTCCGACGCCCTGATGACGGATGCGATCCTGGTCACGGGGTTTGTGCTGATCGGCCTCGGCTTTTATTTTCTCTTTGAGCCCGAGCGGCGGCCGTCGCTGCGCGCCGCGCTGGGCCATGTTTTCCCCCGCGATCTGTTTTTGCACCGCACCTCGCGGGTCGACATCCTGCATTTTTTCCTAGCGATCGGATTGTGGATTCCGGTGGTCAGCGCCCTTATCACCGCTTTCCTCACCATGAATGTGCAGAGTGTCCTGACCGGATGGTTCGGCGCGCGGGCGCCGCTGGTCGAGGCCGGTTGGGCTATCGGCATCGCCCAGTTTGCCGTGATTTTCGTGAGCCGCGACTTCGGCACCTATGTCGGGCACATTCTGCTGCACAAGGTGCCGTATCTGTGGAGTATCCATCGCACCCATCATTCGGCGGAAGTGCTGACCTTCTTCACCTCCGCCCGCGCCCATCCCCTGGAATATCTGCATGCGCAAAGCTTTATCGCCGTGTTCGGCGCCCTGGGCGGGGGCGTCTTTCTTTACCTGACCGGCACCAGCCTGGCCGCGGCCCCGGTCGCCATCCTGATCGCGGTGGGAATTTTCTTCGAGACTTTCGGCCTGGCGCAGCATTCGCACCTGCCCATCTCGTTCGGCAAGCTGGACTATGTGATTCTGGCGCCGGTGCTGCACCAGATCCATCACAGCGCCGAGCCCAGGCACCGCGACAAGAATCTGGGCGGCCAGCTCTCGGTGTTCGATTGGCTGTTTGGGACCATCTATGTGCCGCAGGGGCGCGAAGCCTATCGCTGGGGCCTGAATGACCGGGAACTTGGCGAAAACAACCCCCATGTCCGCCTGCGGGATTTCTATTTCGAGCCCGCGGCCCATGCCTGGCGGCTTTTGACCCGGCGCGGGTGACCGCTAACAGCTTGTTTTTCCGCTTGTTTCAGTCGCCGCAAAACCCACAAATCCCCATGGCAAAACCCTTGGCAAGCTGGGGCTAAACCCCTATAAGCCCCGCCATCTCGCATGCGCGGGTGGCTTTCGGCGGGTGTTCCGCTGTCGCCGTCCGGTGTCTCCTCAGGGGGATAACCCGCGCATCTGGCCAACCGGTAAAGGAGACTGATCTATGGCTTTGCCAGAATTTTCCATGCGCCAACTGCTCGAGTCCGGCGCCCATTTCGGCCACCGCCAGCAGCGCTGGAACCCGAAGATGGCCCCGTTCATCTATGGACAGCGCAACGACATCCACATTCTTGACCTGACCCAGACGGTGCCCTTGCTGCATCGCGCGCTGGTCACCCTGCGCGAAACCGCCGCCGGCGGCGGGCGCATCCTGTTCGTGGGCACCAAGCGCCAGGCGTCCGAGCCGATCGCCGCGGCCGCCAAGCGCTGCGCGCAGTATTACGTGAACCATCGCTGGCTGGGTGGCACGCTCACCAACTGGCAGACCATCTCCCATTCCATCCGCCGCCTGCGCTCCATCGAAGAGACGCTGACCACGGCGCAGGAATCCGGCCTGACCAAGAAGGAATTGCTGGGCCTGCTGCGCGAACAGGACAAGCTGGAACGCGCTTTGGGCGGCATCAAGGAAATGGGAGGCGTGCCGAACCTGTTGTTCGTCATCGACACCAACAAGGAAGCCATCGCCATCGCCGAAGCCAAGAAGCTGGGCATCCCGGTCATGGCGGTGCTGGATTCCAACTCCGATCCGGACGGCATCGCCTTCCCGATTCCGGGCAACGACGACGCCGCCCGCGCCATCGCGCTGTATTGCGACCTGGCGGCCCGTGCGGTGATCGACGGCCTGGGCCAGGGTGCGACCGATGCCGGCGTGGACCTGGGCGCGGCCGAAGACATCGTCGACGCCGGCCCGCAGCCGGTCGAAGCCGAACCGGCGACCGCTTAACTTTCATACGATTGATGCCCGCGCGCCCTCAAAAGGCGTGCGGGCCTGAATGGAGACTGCAATGTCGAACATCACCGCTTCCATGGTGAAGGACCTGCGCGACAAGACCGGCGCGGGCATGATGGACTGCAAGAATGCCCTGACCGAAAACAACGGGGACATGGAAGCGGCCATCGACTGGCTGCGCAAGAAGGGCATTTCCAAGGCCGCCAAGAAGGCCGGCCGCGCCGCCGCCGAAGGCCTGGTGGGTGTCGCCGTGGACGCCAATACCGGCGTGCTGCTGGAAGTGAATGCCGAAACCGACTTCGTTGCCAAGAATGACGAGTTCAAGACCTTCGTGAAGGACGCCTCCAAGCTGGCGCTGAAGGAGGGCGGCAACCTGGAAAAGCTGCTGGCGCACCCGATGGGTTCGTCCACCGTACAGCAGACACTGACCGAACTGGTCGCCAAGATCGGCGAGAACATGTCGGTGCGCCGCGCCGCCGCTTTGTCGGTCAATCCCGGCGTGGTCGCCGCCTATGTCCACAACGCCTCTTCGCCCGAGCTGGGCAATATCGGCGTGCTGGTGGGCCTGAAGTCCAGCGCGGACAAAGACAAGTTGTCGGCCCTGGCCAAGCAGCTGGCCATGCATGTCGCGGCCGCAGCCCCGCTGGCGCTGACCAAGGAACATCTCGACAAGGCGGTCGTCGAGCGCGAATACAATGTCCAGAAGGACATCGCGCTGCAGTCGGGCAAGCCTGAAGCCGTCGTCGAAAAGATGATGGAAGGCCGCATGCGCAAGTACTATGAGGAAGTGGTGCTGCTGCAGCAGATCTATATGCTGGACGGCGAGACCCCGATCGCCAAGCTGATCGAGAAGGCATCCAAGGATCTTGGCGCGCCGGTCGAGATCGAAGGCTTTGTCCGCTTCAAGGTGGGCGAGGGCATCGAGAAGGTCGACGCCGATTTCGCCGACGAAGTTGCCCAGATGGCAGGCACCCGCTAATCGGAAGGTTCAACGTGATGCCGTCAGCGCCAAAATACCGCCGGATCCTGCTCAAGGTTTCCGGCGAGGCGTTGATGGGGAGCGACGCCTTCGGCATCAACATCGACGTGGTCGACCGTATCGCCCGCGATGTGAAGGAAGCGCACGAAGCCGGCACCGAGATCTGCATGGTGGTGGGCGGCGGCAATATCTTCCGGGGCCTGGCCGGGTCGGCCAAGGGCATCGACCGCTCCACCGCCGACTATATGGGCATGCTGGCCACGGTGATGAACGCCCTGGCGCTGCAGGCGGGCATGGAGCGGGTCGGGCTCACCTCCCGCGTCCAGTCGGCCATCGCCATGAACAATGTCTGCGAACCCTATGTCCGCCGCCGGGCCATCCGGCACATGGAAAAGGGCCGGGTGGTGATCTTCGGGGCCGGGACCGGCAACCCCTTCTTCACCACGGACACGGCGGCGGCCCTGCGGGCGGCCGAAATGTCTTGCGACGCCATGCTCAAGGCCACCCAGGTGGACGGGGTCTACAGCGCCGACCCCAAGAAGTTCCCGGACGCCAAGCGATACGATTCTCTGAGTTATCACGAGGTGTTAGCCCAGAATCTTCAGGTAATGGATGCGGCGGCGATCTCGCTGTCGCGCGAAAATCGCATCCCGATCCTGGTGTTTGCCCTGTCCGAACCCGGTGCCTTGGCCAAGGTGCTGCGGGGCGAAGGCCGGGCAACCATTATCGAAGAAAAATGAAGCGGGGCCGGGGTCTTAGGGTAATCTGACTCAATAGCGTTTTTGGGGGGACGGAGCGACGACATGGCTGATGCCTACAACAAGGACGAACTGGACCGCCGCATGAACGGCGCCATCGGCACCCTCAAGACCGAATTGTCGGGCCTGCGCACCGGCCGCGCCAGCGCGGCCCTGCTGGATCCGGTCAAGGTGGAGGCCTATGGCAACTCGGTGCCGATCAGCCAGGTCGGCTCCATCGGCACGCCCGAAGCCCGCATGATCACCGTGCAGGTGTGGGACAAGAGCCTGGCCAAGGCGGTGGACAAGGCGATCCGCGATGCCGGCCTGGGCCTGAATCCGCAGATGGACGGCCAGCTGCTGCGCATCCCGCTGCCGGAATTGAACCAGGAACGCCGCAAGGAACTGTCCAAGCTGGCAGCGAAATATGCCGAAGCCGCCCGAATCGCGGTGCGCAACGTGCGCCGCGATGGCAACGACCTGCTCAAGAAGCTGGAGAAGGACGGCAAGATCAGCCAAGACGACCAGCACACTAGGGCTGATGAGCTGCAAAAGCTCACCGATGACCACATAAAAACCATCGATGCAGCGCTCCATAACAAGGAGCAGGAAATT
>CAIUTH010000192.1 GCA_903902075.1 uncultured Alphaproteobacteria bacterium | reverse complement strand
GACCACCAAGGGCATGCGCGACCTCGACTATGTCTATCTGGGCCGGCTGATCGTGCTGCAGGCCGGCAAGGTCAAGACCGCCGACGCCACCCTGGTAGGCTCGGCGGCGAACAGCAACAAGCTCGGTTTGTACGGCGATGCGGAAACCATGCAGAAGTTCGGCGGCCCGGCGCCCGATCCGCGCGCCGCGGCCGACAAGAAGACCCTTCCTAAGCAGATCGCCGACGGCGCCAAGAATGACGGCGAGTACAACGTCAAGACGGCGGAAGCCGCCTATGGCTATGGCCAGTATGCAGACGCCGAAAAGCTGGCGCGCGCCGCCAAGACCAAGCCGGGCGTAAAGGACCCGACCGAGCCGGACATGGTGATCGCCATGTCGCTGGTGGCCCAGGGCAAGTATGCCGAAGCCGCCCCGATCTTCGACGGCGTCAAGCCCACCAATCCCGCCAGCGCCCGCGTCGTGCGCCTGTGGACCTACTTCACCAAGACCAAGGCCAACCCGGCCACCGCCGCGAAGTAAAAGCATAACGTCATGCCGGGGCGCGGGTTACTAGCCCGCGCCCCGTTTCTTTTGCCCCGATTTTTTTGAAGGCGAGCATGAACCTGATCGTGGGCTTCGCACCGTTCATCCTGTTCACGGTCCTGTCGCGCCTCTCGGTGGACTTGGGACTTTGGGTGGCATTCGCCGCCGCCTTTGTCGTCACCATCCGCGATTTCGTGGAAAGCCCCAGCCTGCGGCTGCTGGATGCCGGAAGCTTCCTGTTGTTCGCCCTGCTCGCACTGGGGCGCGGTTTCCTGGATCCCACGCTGTCGCTGGCGGCCGTGCGTTTCATCGCCGCCTTGTCGCTGCTTCTCCTGCTGGGACTGCCGCTGGCGTTCCGACGGCCTTTCTCGGTGGATTATGCGCGGCTGGATCCGCGCGAGGCCGACTGGCCGCCGCAACTGTTCCTGCGGGTGAATTACCTTGTGTCGGGCGCATGGACGGCCGCGTTCGCCATCATGACTCTGGCCGACGGGGCGGTGGCGTTCGATGCCGACCTGCCACTGTATGCCAGCATTGCCGCCAGCCTGGTGGTGCTGGCGGCGGCCGTCACATTTACGCTGCGTTATCCGGCGCATGCCGCCAAAAAGGCCGCTTCGCAGCAGTAGCCAAAACCGCTAGGTTCTGCGGGACTTAAAAGGACTTGTCCATGAAACAGGCCGTCATCGTTTCGACCGCACGGACAGGCTTGGCCAAGTCGGTGCGCGGCGGCTTCAACGACACCCATGGCGCGGTGATGGGTGGTCATGCGGTCAAGCACGCCATCGCGCGCGCGCACCTCGATCCGGGCGAAGTCGAAGACGTGGTGATGGGCTGCGGCTTTCCCGAAGGCGCCACCGGCAATAACATCGCGCGGGAGAGCGCCATCTGGGCGGGCTGCCCGGTCTCCACCGCCGGCATCACCGTCAACCGCTATTGTTCCAGCGGATTGAACGCCATCGCCTTTGCCGCCCAGGCGATCATGACCGGTGGGGCTGAGGTGATGGTGGGCGCCGGGGTAGAATCCATTTCCCTGGTCCAGATGGGCGGCGTCAATCTCAAGCATTTCACCGAAGAACATCTGCTGCAGGTCAAGCCCGCGCTGTGGATGACCATGATCGAAACCGCCGAGATCGTGGCGCAGCGCCATGGCATCAGCCGCGAACGCCAGGATCAATACGCCCTGCAAAGCCAGCAGCGTACCGCAGCGGCGCAGGGCGCGGGCAAGTTTGCCGACGAGATCGTGCCCCTAGCCACCAGGATGAAAAAGATCGACAAGGCCAGCGGCGCCGAAAGCCAGGTCGATGTCACCGTCACCCATGACGAATGCAACCGCCCCGACACGACCCTGGAAGGTCTGGCGGCGCTGAGGCCGGTGCATGCCGGGGGCCAGCAGATCGCGGAAGGCAAGTTCATCACCGCGGGCAACGCCTCGCAATTCGCCGATGGCGCATCGGCCTGTGTGGTGATGAGCGAAGAGACGGCCGCCAAAAAAGGCATCAGGCCGCTGGGAATCTTCAAGGGCTTTGCCGTGGCCGGGGTCGAACCCGATGAAATGGGCATCGGCCCGGTGCTGGCCGTTCCCAAACTCCTGGCGCGCCACGGGCTGACGGTGGACGACATCGATCTTTGGGAGCTGAACGAGGCATTCGCCAGCCAGACCCTCTATTGCATGGACAAGCTCGGGCTGGACCCGGCCAAAACAAACGTCAACGGCGGCGCCATCTCCATCGGCCATCCCTATGGCATGACGGGCGCCCGCCTGACTGGTCATGTCCTGCTGGAAGGCCGGCGGCGCTGCGCCAAATATGGCGTGGTCACCATGTGCATCGGCGGCGGCATGGGCGCGGCCGGCCTGTTCGAGATACTGTCCGCCTGATCATGATTCGCCCCGCCCTCCTTCTTCTGGCCGCATTGATGCTGGCTGCTTGCGCGGAAATTCCGCCGGGGCGGCCGCTGCCGCTCGATCCCAAGACCCAGATGGGTGCGCTGGAGACCCGCATCGCCATTCTGGTGGAAGAGCAACGCCACAGACTGGACCCCAAGGCCCGCAACCTAGCGATCGACCCCGAACTGTCCAAGATCGCCCGCGCCCGCGCCGCCGACATGGCCGCCAAGAACTACCTCGCCCATGCCGCCCCCAATGGCGACACCTCTGCCTCGCTGCTGATGAAGCAGGACGAGCGCTGGCAGGGCCTGCTGGGGGAAAATCTTGCAGCGCAGCACTACACCAAGCTCAGCGGCGTCACGGTGAATGATTTTGCCCAGCGTTTCCTGGACGAATGGATGAAAAGCCCGCCCCACCGGGACAATATGGCCTTCGCCAACTACGACCATGCCGGGGTGGGCGCGGCCGTGAACGGCGACACAGTCTATGTCGCCCTGCTGTTTTCCACCGACATGGGGCTGAAGCCGAGGCCCCCGGAAGCCCCCGCCAACGCCGTCACGTCCTTTGAAAGCCCGGCCGCGGCAGCCGCCCCGCCCCCGCCCGCGCCGGCCGATCCGATGCGCCTTCGCGGTACGGTGGGAGCGCAATAAGACGCCCCGTCCGGACGGTAATTCACATCTGATTAAGCTAACGGGTTCAACTATCTGTGCATGATTAGGCACATAGCCACCCCGACCGCCGGTCGTATGGTCAACATTATATCTTGCCCCCGGTACTTTCTGTAGCGGGTGTGCGGTGCCAGTGAGTCGAAATGCGCGCAGAGCTACCATGGAACGTTGCCGGCATCCCGCCAGAGGCGCGGGAAGCTGCGCGGGCCGCTGCCCGGCGCGAAGGCCTGTCGGTGGGCGAATGGCTGACAAGGCGCATTTTGCGCAGTTTTTCGGGCATGGAAGAGGACGTCCCCACCATGCCGTATGACAATCGCGCACCTTCGGGTGCCCCCTTGGACAGCTGGGGCCTGCCGCCCTCCGCCGCCAGCCGCCGCGACACCGACGAGATGATGGCCCGGGTCGGGCGCAGCGAAAACGAATCGAACGAGGCTTGGCGCCGCATCGAGGACCAGTTGCGGGGCCTTGGCCGCCGCCTGGATTCTTCCGAACGCAGCCATGGAGAAAGCAACCGCGTCATCTCCCGCACCGCCCAGGAACTGAACATCACCGCCCGCGAACAGGCCCAGGCTTTCGACCAGCTGGGTCTGAACGTGATGAGCCTGAACGAGCGGCTGGAGCGCCTGGAACGCTCGGCCGCCAATGACGGCATCAAGGACGCGGTCAAGGCGCTGCACCAAGGCCTGTCGCGGCTGGCCGACCAGATCACCGCCACCGCCAACAATTCGGCCAACCAGGTTGTCCAGCTCACCGGCAACCTGGAACAGCTCGCCAACCGCGTCGGCCAGGCGCGCGTGGACGCCGAAGATGCCGACAAGGCGCTGGACCAGCGCATCGGGGCCACCGAGCGCGCCCTGGAAAACCGCATCGAGAACACCGAAAAGACGCTGGATGCGCGTCTGTCGGCGGCCGAGAAGACCGCCCAGTTCAATACAAATGCCCTGGACCATGCGCTGGAGAAGATCGAAGCCAGCGCCAACCAGCGCGCCACCGACCAGGTGGAGAACCAACGCCGCAGCGCCGCCCATGAGGAAAGCCTCAACCGGCTGGAAGATTCCATCGCCCGCCTGGAGATGCGCCTGCCCGATGCCGAGTTCGAGCGCCGCCTGGACGGTATCGAGCGTTCGGTCACCGGCATGGCCGACCGGCTGACCCATTTCAATCCGACCGAGAAGATCGACGCGACCATGCAGGCGCTGTCGCACCGGCTGGAGTCGCTGGAGAAGGATCACACCGACCTGGTGTCCGAGATGCGCAGCAAGCTGCGCCCCATCGAGCCG
>CAIUTH010000191.1 GCA_903902075.1 uncultured Alphaproteobacteria bacterium | reverse complement strand
AGCGCTGCGCTACTCACCGTCTTCACGCCGCGCGCGCGCCATTCGCTCAGCGGCTTCTGGGTGTCGGTGTCGGCGTCTTCATAGGCAAAGTTCGCGGGCAGCTTCACTTCAGAGCCCCAGGGCTGACCCTTCTGCCACCCCTGGTCGGCCAGCAGCCTCGCCGCGGACGCCAGCGCATCGGGCGCCGAGCGCCACAGGTCGATCTGCCCGTCGCCATCGCCATCGGCGGCATATTTCAGGAAGGTGGTGGGGGTGAACTGTGTCTGACCGAACGCGCCGGCCCAGCTCGCCGTCATCTGGCTCAACGCATAATGCTGATCCTGGTAAATCTTAAGCGCCGCGAAGAATTCCGGCCTGGCATAATCGGTGCGCTGCCCGTCATAGGCCAATGTCGCCAGCGCCGCGAAGATGTTCATGCTGCCATTGTCGGCGCCGTAGTCGGTCTCCATGCCCCAGACCGCAACCAGGATCTCCTTGGGCACGCCGCTGCTGGCTTCGATGCGCGCCAGCACATCGCCATAGCGCGCCAGCATCAGCTGCGCGTCCTTCACGCGCCGCGCCGACACTGCCGAATCCAGATACGCCCAGACCGGCTTGGAAAATTCCGGCTGGTTGGCGTTCATGGCGGCGATGCTGGCAATGGGCCGCAGGCCCGCCGTGGCGCTGTCGAACGTCGCTGCCGTAATCCCCTGGCCCAGGGCGGTGATGCGTGCCTGTCCCAGGAAGGCGTCGAACTTGGGGTCCCCCGAGGTGGGCTTGGCGGGGAGCGGGGTGATGGGGATGGAAACCGCGGGCGGGGCCGGTGGGGTAGGCTTGGGCGCGGTGGTGGCGCAGGCCACCGCCACAAGGGTGCCGCACAGGGCGGCCAGCCGCTGCGGGCCGGAGAAGGGGCGGTATCGGCGCGTCATACTCACAGCCTACACGGTTTTGCGGCAATTTTTGGCGGAAAACCGCCTTTTTTGCCCCTATTTGCCGGGTTGACAGGGGTGGGGGCCTTGCATAGTTTCCGCGCCTCTCGCGGAAGACGGCCTTTTGGGCCGAATTGGCTTCAAAAAAGGCAGTGTCATGAAGGTTCGCAACTCCCTCCGGTCGCTCAAGAAGCGTGACAAGGACTGCCGCGTCATCCGCCGCAAGGGTCGCGTCTACGTGATCAACAAGAAGAATCCGCGGTTCAAAGCCCGCCAGGGTTAAGCGATACTGCGCCCCCGAAAGACAGGCGCATGCTTCTTCCTCCGACCGATTCCAAGATAGTCGCCCGCCGCGCCGAGATCGTCGCGGCGCTGCGCGCCATCGTGCCCGATGGCGTGGTGGCCGATAAATCCGGCCTGGCCACCTTCGATTCCGATGCCCTCAGCGCCTACCATCAGACGCCTTTGGTCTGCGTGCTGCCGTCAACCCGCGAACAGGTCAGCGAGATCCTGAAATTTTCCCAGGCCGAAGGCGTGCCCATTGTGCCGCGCGGTTCGGGCACCTCGCTGTCGGGCGGTGCGCTGCCGCGCGAAGATGGCATTCTGATCGGCATGGGGCGCATGAAGCGCATCCTGGATATCGATTACGAGAATGGCTGCGTCACGGTCGAGCCCGGCGTCACCAACCTCAACATCACCAAGGCGGTGGAAGCCAATGGCTTCTATTACGCGCCCGATCCTTCCAGCCAGGTCGCCTGCAGCATCGGTGGCAATGTGGCGGAAAATTCCGGCGGGCTGCATTGCCTGAAATACGGCCTGACCACCAACAACCTGCTGGGTGTCACCATGGTGCTGCCTGGCGGCGAGATCGTGACGCTTGGCGGCAAGTCCGGCGCCCAGGGCGGCCTCGACATCATGGGCCTGGTCACCGGCTCCGAAGGCTTGCTTGGCGTCGTCGTGGAAGTGGTGGT
>CAIUTH010000190.1 GCA_903902075.1 uncultured Alphaproteobacteria bacterium | reverse complement strand
GCTCGCGCCGCCCCACGGTCGAGATTGATCCCAAGACCGGACTTGCCTCGCGCGATGGTTTCCTGGCGGCCGCGCAGCAGGCCGATGCCAAGCAGGCGCTGACCCTGGTCAATGTGCCGGGCCTGCCCGAAATCTGCGCCCAGCTTTCGCCCGACGGCGCTGATGCGCTGCTGCAGAGTATTGGCGACAGTTTGCAAACGGCGGGCGCCAGCAGCACGGGCCGAATCTCCGACACCAGCTTCGGCGCGCTGGCGCCGGCCACGCGCGGCAATCTGGATTTGGCCGGCAAGCTGGTCGCCGCCATCAGCGCCGGTGGACTGACCCCGCCCAAGATGAGCGAAACCCGCATCGGCCTGCACGGCGCGGGCCTTAGCCCCGAACAGCGCATGCTGTCGCTGCGCTATGTGGTCGAGCGCTTTGCCGAGAAGGGCAAGCTGGATACCAAGGGCGATATCTCCGACGCCTTTGCCGGCATGATGGACGAGACCCAGTTGCGCCTGGCGGAGATGACCCGCACGGTGGGCGAGGGGGCGTTCGAGATTGCCTATCAGCCGATCAGCGATCTGGCGACCGGCAAGGTTTCCCATTACGAGGCGCTGGCGCGCTTCACCGGTCCCGAAGGCACCGGCGAGACTGTGAAGTTCATCGAAGCGCTGGGTATCGCCAATACCTTCGACTTGGCGGTGGCCAACAAGGTGCTGAGCCTGATCGAACAGCAGCCCCATGCCCATGTCGCCTTCAATGTCTCGGGCGCGACCATCGCGTCCCCCGCCAGCTTCGGCATGCTGGCCGCGATCCTGGCCAAGCGGCGTAAGCTGGCGCCGCGCACCTTGATCGAAATTACCGAGACCGCGGCCATCGCCGACCTGGAAAGCGCCGGCAAGGCCATCCAGGCGCTGCGCGCCATGGGCTATCGCGTGGGGCTGGACGATTTCGGCGCGGGCGCCGCATCCGTCAATTACCTGCACGCCTTCCAGGTGGACTTTGTGAAGTTCGACGGCGCCATGATCCAGAAGATTGGCAGCTCCAAGCGCGATGACGCCCTCTTGGCGGGTCTGGCCAAGCTGTGCGGCGAGATGGGCATCACCACCATCGCCGAATGGATCGAAAGCGAAGCGATGGCCAAGGCCGCGCACGCCATGGGCTTTCATCACGGCCAGGGCAAATGGCTGGGCGCGCCCATGCTGGAGATTCCCGCCACTGCGGTGCCAGTCGGCCGGCGCAAAGGGATGACAGAGTCCTGGGGCTGAGTGTGGCCGCCGCCGCACGGCGGCACCAAAAACCCGGTGATTTGGCCAAAAATGGCTACGACAAAAATAGCACTGTCATTATAAATTTGTCAGGTATCAGAATATTCTTGAAACCTGTGGTATTCCTGCATAGATTATTCCTTGAAGACGGCCTTGGGCTGCTGGCACTGCCCCCCGCTCGCTTTCAGCCCCCGTCTTCGCTGGGGTCGCCGGTCATCCCCTCCCGGCTTCCCCCCGCGCGATTCAAAGCGCATTTCGCCCCCGGCCTCCCGGCCGGGGGCGCTTTTTTTACCCCCGCACCCGCCTGAGCGTCAGGCTGAGCCGCCCGCCGCCGGGAACCAGCCGGGAGGTGCCCGGCCGGATGCGGTCAATCCCGTGATAGGCGAGCCTGGCTGTGCCCCCAAAGGCGATCACGTCGCCGGAGGCCAGTGGGACCGAGAGGGTCTTGCCACCCCTGATGGTCCCCCCGAGGCGGAACAGGGCCTCGTC
>CAIUTH010000189.1 GCA_903902075.1 uncultured Alphaproteobacteria bacterium | reverse complement strand
GATCCCGCTGATCTCGGCGGTGGGGCATGAGACGGACACCACCTTGATCGATTTTGTTTCCGACATGCGCGCGCCCACGCCGACCGCCGCCGCCGAGCTGGCGGTGCCGGTGCGCACCGAGCTGTTGGCGCAGACCATGGATTTCGAGCGCCGCATGCTGACCTGTTTCAGCAAGGGGCTGAAGGACCGCCAGCGGCATCTGGCACAGCTGGCGCGGGTGCTGCCCAGGGCTGAAAGCCTGTTCGCGGGGCCGCGCCAGCGCCTGGACCAGGCCAGCGAGCGGCTGGGGCAGTCGCTGCGCAAGAATTTGCAGGTCCATCGCGTGCAGTTCTCCCGCGCCGAAGCGCAATTGCGGGACCGCATGCTTAAAGACCGCATGACGGTGTGCGGCGAACGGGTGGCGGCGCTGGGAACGCGCGCAGAGCGGGCGCAGCGTGCCCGGCTGGCGCAGGCGCGGCGGCAGCTGGACGGACTGACGCGGGTGCTGGACAGCGTGTCGCACAAATCGGTGCTGGAGCGGGGTTTCGCGCTGGTGCGGGGCGAGGATGGCAAGGTGCGCCGACGGGCCGCCGCGGTGAAACCGGGCGAGGCGCTGACCCTGAGTTTTGCCGATGGCGACACGCCGGCGGTGGCGGAGGGCGGCCCCGCCCGGGCGAAGGGGAAAAAGCCCATCGATCAAGGCTCGCTTTTCTGACAGTGAATTGGGTACAATAAGCGCATGAACATCATGGAACGCGACCAGGGTGAGGCCAGGCTTCACTATCTCGACGGCGAATATGAGATCGTCACGGCCGGCGGCTATGTCGTCTGCGCCGTGACGGGCACGCACATTCCGCTGGATGCGCTGCGCTATTGGAGCGTGGACCTGCAGGAAGCCTATGCCAGCCCCGACATCGCCACGGCGCGGGCGCAGGAAAAGGGCCTGGCGCCCAAATGATGCGGCGCCGGTTTTTTGTCGGCGCCTGTCTTTCATCTGCCGCTTCGCCGCTTTGGGCGGCGCCGGAAAAATCCATACGATTTTCCGTCACCGGCGCGATGAGCCAGGGCAGTCTGGCCATGGGCAGTGCGCCGCCCGGTTCCGTGGCGGCACTGGATGGACGGCCCCTGCGCGTCACCGCCGACGGACGTTTTGTGTTTGGCTTCAGCCCCGATCAGACCAAGCCGGTGCAGGTGACGGTGCGCTATCCCGAAGGCGGCGGCGACAGCCGCAGCTTTACGCCGTCGGCGCGCACCTACGATATCCAGCATGTGAATGGCTTGCCGCAGCACACGGTGACGCCGCCGCCCGAAGTGGCCGAGCGTATCGCCCGTGAGGCGGAGACCATCTACCTGGCGCGGCTCACCGACAGCGGCGGCAGTGATTTCCTGTCCGGCTTCGACTGGCCGGCGCCGGGGATCGAAAGCGGCATCTTCGGCAGCCAGCGCATCGACAACGGCACGCCCATGTCGCCGCATTACGGCGTGGACATGGCCGCGCCCACCGGCACACTGATCCATGCGCCGGCTGATGGCGTGGTCAGCGTGTGTGACGATTATTACCTGAATGGCGGCTTCACCCTGATCGACCACGGCCAGGGCGTGTCAACCTCATACCTGCATCAGAGCAAGCGGCTGGTGAAGGTGGGCGAGGCTGTCAAACGCGGTCAGCGCATTGGTCTGATCGGCGCCACCGGGCGCGCCACCGGCCCGCATCTGCATTGGGCGATGAACTGGTTCCAGGTGCGGCTGGATCCGTCGCTGTCCACCCGCAAGCCGAAACCGGATCCGCTTTAGGGCTTACCCACGTAACACTTGCCGTCGGTGTTCTCGAACACGATGTGCTTGTTGGCGGCAAAGAACTGATCGAACGCCTGGCGCACTTCGGGCCACTTGCCCTGGCCGATGAGGGGCTTGGAAAAATAATCGTCGCCCACCAGCACGCCGCCATCCTTGAGCTGCGGCCACCAGGCCTTCAGGTCCGCCATCACCGAGTGATAATCGTGACCGGCATCGATGTGCAGCACATCCGGACGGATGCCCTTTTCCTTCAGGAGCTGAAAGGCATTGATGGAATCCAGCGGCAGCGGCACCACGAAATCCTGCAGGCCTTCATTGACGATGTTGGCGGCGAACTTGTGATAGAGGCGGGGATAGCCGAATTCGAAATCCAGGTCGGGAATGAACTTTTCCCACAGGTAATGCTCGGACGAGCCCAGCCATGTGTCGATGGCGATCACCACCGCGTCCAGCTTCAGCCGCTGGATTTCATTGGCGAGCGTCACGATCGAGGCGCCTTTCCACACGCCGACTTCGACCACTATGCCAGGCTGTGCCTGGTTGATGGCGCGCGCCAAATAGGGGTGTTGTGAATGCCAGCCCTGCAGGTCGGTGGGCCGTCCGGCGGGAAAATCCTTCAGTGGATCGCGGCCGAAGAACAATTGATCCAGGAGGCGTTGGCGTGTGCTCATCACTTTGTCTCTGCTCGAGCCTGCAACAGGGCGATATCGCGTGGTGTCGTCCAGCGATTGTGAATCCACAGCCACTGGCCGGGATTGGCGCGCACCATCTCCTCGATACGGGCCTGGATGGCGGCGGTCAGGCGCGCCACGTCCTCGGCCTCATCGCCGCTGGTGTTGAACTCCAGTTCCGGTTGCACCGTGACGTGGAAGCGCGGACCCCCGACGCGGCGGTTGGCGGCCATGATGATGTGGGCGCCCATCTTCAATGCCAGGGCAGCTGGCGCGGGCGTGGTCAGGGCTTCGCGGCCGAAGAAGGGCACGGCGATGCCTTCGCGCAATTTCTGGTCCACCAGCATGCACAGCATCTTGCCCGCCTTGAGCTGTGCCACCATCGGGCGTGCCGCATTGTGCTTGGCGATCATGGTGTCGGGCCCGTTGATGCGGCGCTGGCGCGCCACCCAGGCGGCGACGAAAGGATTGTTGGGCGGGCGCACCACGGCGGCGCCGTCGAAACCCAGTTGCCCGGCCAGGATCGGCAGCATCTCCCAGTTGCCCAGATGCGCCGACAGGAAGATCACCGGCTTCTGCTTCAGATCCTCCAGGCTCATGCCGGGCGGAAGGCTATAGGTGATGCGCGGGTCATCGCCCTTGGGCGAGAAGCGCGCCAGGTGCGGATATTCGCCGACCACCCGCCCCAGATTGTCCCACATGCTGCGGCGGATGCGGTTGCGTTCGTCGGCGGTCATTTCCGGAAAGGCGGCCGCGAGGTTGGCGCGCGCCACGTGGTCGGGCGGCAGCAGCGAAAAAATGTTGCGCCCGATCCAGCCGCCCAGACCCGAGGCGGTTTCCGGTCCCAGCACGCGGAACATGCCCATGAAGGCGAAAAACAGGGCCGCCTCCGCGCCATAGCGCAGCTTCTGACCCCAGGGCAGGGTGGCGGGCAGACCGGGTTGCGTCATGTGTTGGGGCTAGGCCCTGGGGGCGATGCTGTCAAGCAAACGCTCTATTGCATGTGCGTCATCGAAGACGGCGGTGATTTTCAGCATGCGGATGCCTTCGCGCTGGGTGGTGGACAGGCGCACGAAATCCTTCTCGGTGGTGACCAGCATCGCCTCGCCCGCCACGGCGCGCAGCTGGATGATTTCATCCTCGCTATAGGGATGATGGTCGGGGAAGAAGCAGCTGCCGGTGACAGTCGCGCCGCTGTCTTCCAGGGAGGCGAAGAATTTTTCAGGCCGCCCGATGCCGGCAAAGGCGAACACCGCCTTGCCCGCAAACGCATCGCCCTCGGCCTTCAGACGGGCGCGCAGCACCGGGCCGCTGTAACCACCCAGATCGGGTTCGCCGTCTCCGACAAATATCACCGCATCGGCGCGGGTCAGGCCCTGCGCCACCGGCTCGCGCAAGGGGCCTGCCGGAATCTGGTAGCCATTGCCGAAACCCGTCTCGGCATCCACCACGACCAATGACAGAGCTTTGCGCAGTGAGAAATTCTGATGGCCGTCGTCCATCACGATGACGGTGGCGCCCTTTTCTTTCGCCAGCCGCGCGCCGGCGGCGCGATCGCGCGCCACGATGGTGGGGGCGGTGCGCGCCAGCAGCAGGGCTTCATCACCCATCACCGCGGCGCTGTGGCCACGAGACGCCAATGCCGGGCCGTGTTCGCTGCCGCCATAACCGCGGGTGAGGAAATAAGGTTTGTGACCCCTGGCACGCAGCATCTCGGCGATCGCGATGGCGATGGGCGTCTTGCCGCTGCCGCCGGCGGTGAGGTTGCCGACACAGATGACAGGCATGCCCGGATCGAAGGGCCTGGCGGTACGCGCCTTGAAGGCGACGCTGGCGCCATACAGCCAGCCCAGCGGCGCCAGCAGCGCCGCCGCCATGCTTGGTCTTTGCCAGAAATCAGGCGCGCGCATCGAGCATCGCCGCAAGCGCTGCCGCGGTGCGCGCCACCGCGCCGGACTGGGTGGCCGCGCCGCGCGCCGCCGCATCCCCTGCCGCCATCGCCATGGCGGGATTTTCCAGGATCCGCCCCGCCTCGCGCGCGATGTCGGCGCTGGAAGTCACAAGTCCGAACTGCTGGGCCTCCAGCACCGCTTCATAGGCGCGCGGTGCGCTGGCGGTGTTGGGACCGGCCAGCACCGCGCAATGCAGCGCCGCCGGCTCCAGCACATTGTGGCCGCCCAGCGGCACCAGGGTTCCCCCCAGGAAGCAGAAGCGGGTGAGACGGTAGAACAATCCCAGTTCGCCCATCGTGTCGGCGATATAGACGGCGGTCTGGGAAGAAATCCTGTCGCCGGTGGAACGGCGTTTGGTGGCGCGGCCGCCGCACAGCATCTCGATATCGGCGGCGCGCGCGGTGTGGCGCGGCACCAGGATGGTCAACAGGTCGGGAAGTTGTTCGCGTAAAATGTCATGGGCGGGAAGAAGTGTTTCATCTTCGCCCGGATGGGTCTGGGCCGCCAGCAGCACAGGCCGGTTGCCGATCTGCCGGCGCAGTTCGGCCAGGGCTTCTTCATCGCAGGGCAGCGGCGGGGCATCGGCCTTGAGGCTGCCCACAACCTGGACATTGCGCGCGCCCAGCGCGCGGAAGCGCGCCGCGCCATCCTCGTCCTGGGCCAGCACCATGTCGAAGGCCGACAGCAGCCGCGCCATGCTGCGCCTGGCCCAGCTCCAGCGCTCGGCCGAGCGCGCCGAGATGCGGGCATTGACCAGCGCCAGCTTCACCCCGCGCGACGCCGCGCCCAGGATCAGGTTGGGCCACAAATCGGATTCCACGAACAGGCCGGCATCCGGCTTCCAGTGGTCGAGAAAGCGGTTCACCGCGCCCGGCATGTCCAGCGGCACGAACTGGTGCAGCGCGACATGATCGCCATTTGGGGGCGGCAGGCGCTGGCCCATCATGGCGGCGCTGGTGACTGTGCCGCTGGTCACCAGCACGTTGGCATGTTCCTGCAGTTTTTTGATCAGGGGCAGGGCCGAAAGACTCTCGCCCACGCTGGCGCCATGGATCCAGACCAAGCGGCCTTCGGGCCGTGCAAGACCCGCCATGCCCAGCCGTTCGTTCAGCCGCGTCCAGTCTTCCTTGTCGCGGGTGGCGCGGCGGCGCAGCAGGAGGCGCGCAAACGGCGAGGCCATGCCGGTCAACACGCGCCAGGCGCGCAAGCCAAGGGGAAGACTCATCGAACGTCTTCCAGATTGTGGCGATACAGGTTGGCATACAGGCCGTCCGCCGCCAGCAGCTCGGCATGGCTGCCGGCCTGGGCGATGCGGCCCTTGTCCACCACATAAATGCGGTCGGCATCGACCACGGTGGAGAGGCGATGGGCGATGACGATGGTGGTGCGCCCCTTCATCAGGCGGGCCAGCGCTTCCTGCACCTGGCGTTCGGATTCGGCATCCAGCGCGCTGGTGGCTTCGTCCAGGAGAAGGATGGGCGCGTTGCGCAGCATGGCGCGGGCGATGGCGATGCGCTGGCGCTGGCCGCCCGACAGTTTCAATCCGCCTTCGCCCACTCTTGTGTCATAGCCCTCGGGCATGGCCATGATGAAATCGTGCGCCGCGGCATTGCGCGCTGCCGCCTTGATCTCGCCCAGCGAGGCGCCGGGTTTGCCCAGCGCGATATTGTCGGCAATGCTTTCGTCGAACAGCAGCGCTTCCTGGGTGACCACGCCGATGGCGGCGCGCAGGCTTTCCAGCGTCACGCCATGAATGTCCTGGCCGTCGATGGCGATGGTCCCGCTGTTCACGTCATAGAAGCGCAGCAGCAGGTTGACGATGGTGCTCTTGCCGGCGCCGGACGGGCCGACCAGCGCGATCTTCGCACCGGCGGCAACATCCATCGTGACGTCCGACAGGGTGGGGGCCGCGTCAGCCTGATAATGGAAGCCGACACCCTGAAAGGTGACCGCGCCGCCCCTGGGCACCAGGGCCACGGCACCGGGACGGTTGACGATGCTGGGACGCGCATCGATGGCCGCGAAGATACGTTCGGTGGCCGCGATGCCCGCCGATGCGGTGGGCCAAAGCTGCGAGAGATTGCGCAAGGGCTGCTGCGCCAGGAGGAGCGCGGTGAGGAACCCGGCAAAGGCGTTGAGGGTGATCTGTCCGTGCAGGCTCTGCCAGCCGGCCGCGAACAGCACCAGGCTCACCACCGCGCCCAGGAACAGATCAGTGACGGGCGCGGCGGCGGCGCGCAGCCGCACCGCCTTCAGCAAGGTGCCCAGCCGCGATTTCAGGCGCGCATTCACCCGCGCCACGCTGTGCGCTTCCAGGCCGTACGCCTTGATGATGCGGCGTCCATCCATCGCTTCGGACAGCACCACCGACAGATCGCCGGTCTCGCGCATGCCGCGGGTGGCGGCGCGGCGCATCGAGCCGCCCAGCCGCTCCATCGCCCAGGCCACGCCCGGCAGGATGATCAGCGCCAGCGCGCCCAGCTGCCAGTCGCTCGCCAGCACGATGCCGATATAGACGACCAGCTGCACCAGCTCAAGAAAGATCGCCGCGACGCCCTGGGTCAAGGCATCGCGCATCAAGGTGGCGTCGTAGAGAAAATTGGAAACGAATTGGCCGG
>CAIUTH010000188.1 GCA_903902075.1 uncultured Alphaproteobacteria bacterium | reverse complement strand
GGCCCGGGCAACAATGGCGGCGATGGCTTTGTCGTGGCCCGGCACCTGGACGAACAGGGCTTTACCGTGCGGGTGGCGCATGATGCCGACCACAAGGGCGATGCGGGGCAAATGTCGGCGCGCTGGAAAGGCGCGCGCGTCGCCTTGACCCCGGCGGCACTGGACGGTGCGCGGCTGGTGGTGGACGGATTGTTCGGCGCCGGACTGTCGCGGCCCCTGGAAGGCGCGCCGGCCCAGATGGTCGAAGCATTGAACGGCTTGCCGGTGGTGGCGATCGATATTCCCAGCGGCGTCTCCGGCGATACCGGCCAGCCGCTTGGGGCTGTGTATGTCACCGCGGTGCTGACCGTTACGTTCTTCCGCAAGAAGCCGGGACACCTGCTGCTCCCCGGCCGCGCGCTGTGCGGCGAGATCGTGGTTGCCGATATCGGCATTCGCGCCCAAGCCGCCGATACACAGCTGCAGGAGAACACCCCGTCGCTGTGGCAATTTCCCTGGCCCCGCGCCCAGGCACACAAGTATGACCGCGGCCACGCCGTGGTGGTCAGTGGTCCGGCCCATGCCACCGGCGCGGCGCGGTTGGCTGCGCGCGCGGCGCTGCGGGTTGGGGCCGGCCTAGTCAGTGTCGCTTCGCCGCCGGATGCGCTGGCGGTCAACGCCGCCCATCTCACCGCCATCATGCTCAAGCCCTTCGAGGGTGCGGATGGGCTCACGCGACTCCTCTCCGACCAGCGGCTGAATGCGCTGGTGATCGGTCCCGGCCTGGGCGTCGGCGGAGAAACCCGCGCGCTGGTGGACGCAGCGCTGAAAAGCGGCGCGGCCGTCGTGCTGGATGCCGACGCGCTGACCTCTTTCAAGGATGATCCCGAGGCACTGTTCAATCGCCTGCATGACGCCTGCGTACTCACACCCCATGCCGGGGAATTCGAGCGGCTGTTTCCGGCCCTGCTGGATGCCAGCGCGTCCAGGGTCGATGCCGCGCGCCAGGCCAGTGTGCGCGCCGGCTGCGTGATCCTGCTCAAGGGCGGCGATACGGTGATCGCCGATCCATCCGGCAAATGTGCGATCAACGCCAATGCTCCGCCCAGCCTGGCGACTGCGGGAGCAGGGGATGTGCTGGCCGGACTGATCGCGGGTCTTCTGGCCCAGCGCATGAATGCCTTCGACGCCGCGGCGTGCGGTGCCTGGCTGCACGGCGATGCCGCCGACCGTTTTGGACCCGGCTTGATCGCCGAGGACCTGCCGGAAATGGTGCCCGAGGTGCTGACGGGTCTGAGCTTATGAGCGAAGTGATCATCCGGCGGGTGGAAGAGGGCGATCTTCCGGCGCTATTGGCGATCTACAACTATTATGCGCGCGAGACGCCGGTCACGTTCGATATCGAGCCGCGCACCTTGCAACAGCGCCGGGCCTGGTTCGAGGGCTTTGCCCCGACTGGCCGCTATCAGTGCTTCGTCGCAGTGAAAGATGACGAGGCGGTGGGCTGGGCCAGTTCGCATCCCTACAAGGACCGCGCCGCCTACGACACCACCATTTCCAGCAGCATCTACCTGTCGCCGGAAGTCTGCGGGCTGGGGCTGGGCCGGCGGCTTTACGCCACCCTGTTCGACGCTCTCAAGGATGAGGACATCCACCGGGTGTTCGGCGGCATCAGCCTGCCCAACGCGGCCTCGGTCGGATTGCATCTGGCATTCGGTTTCGAACCGGTGGGAATCTACCGGGAAGTGGGCCGGAAATTCGGCCGTTTCTGGGACGTGGGGACCTACTTAAAGCCCTTCAATGGTGCGGCCGGAGGGACTTGAACCCCCACGGTTGCCCGGCAGAACCTAAATCTGCTGCGTCTACCAGTTTCGCCACGGCCGCCCAGAGGCCTGTATAGGCAAAGCCCGCTGTTTGCGCATCATTATTCCCAGTGTTGCGAGGGCGGGGGGAAACAGGTAAAGCGGCGGGCCAAATCCGCAGGAATTCCCGGCAAAACCGGCCGCGCAGCGCCCACCGGGGGGTTCCAGACGACAGAATAAGGACGCACCGACATGCAGATCGCCGAGACCCTTTCCCAGGACCTGCACAAGCAGTTCACGGTCACCGTCGCCGCCAGCGAGCTGGAGGGCCGGGTCAATGCGCGTCTGGAAGAGATGAAGCCGCGCGTGAACCTCAAGGGGTTCCGTCCGGGCAAGGCTCCGGTCTCGTTCCTCAAGAAGCAGTTCGGCAAGTCCATCATGGGCGAAGTGGTGGAAGCCGCCGTCAATGAAGGCAGCCAGAAGGCCATCGCCGACAACAAGCTCAAGCCCGCTTTGCAGCCGCGCGTCGAGCCGGTGGGCAGCGTGGAAGACGTGGTGGACGGCAAGTCCGACCTCACCTTCAAGGTCATTGTCGACCTGATGCCCGAATTCGAAACCACCGATGTCGCCAAGCTGACCGTGGAACGCCTGACCGCCGACATCGCCGATGGTGATGTCGACGAAGCGCTGGACCGCCTGGCCAAGAATGTCCGCAACTACACCACCAAGGACGGCGCCGCCGCCAAGGACGATGTGGTCGTGATCGATTATGAAGGCAGCATCGACGGCACCCCCTTTGCCGGCGGCAAGGGCGAGGACTTCAGCCTGACCCTGGGTTCGGGCACCTTCATTCCCGGTTTTGAAGACGGTTTGATCGGCGCCAAGGCCGGCGACAATCGCGACGTGAAGGTCACCTTCCCGACCGAGTATCACGCCCCCGAAATGGCCGGCAAGAACGCGGTGTTCGCCGTGACCGTCAAGGAAGTGAAGCAGGCCGAAGACACCAAGATCGACGACGAGCTGGCCAAGAAGCTGGGCCTGGACGATCTGGCAACCCTGAAGACCCGCGTGCGCGAACAGCTGGCCGACGACTACAAGTCCGCCAGCCGCTTGCACCTGAAGCGCCGCGTGCTGGACGCGCTGGACAATGCCCACAGCTTCCCGCTGCCGCCCGCCATGGTCGAACATGAGTTCACCAACATCTGGGCCCAGGTCGAGGAAGAGCTGAAGCGCGAAGGCAAGACGGCCGCCGACGAAGGCAAGACCGAGGACGAACTGAAGGCCGAGTACCGCAAGATCGCCGAGCGCCGCGTGCGCCTGGGCCTGGTGCTGGGCAAGCTGGGCGAGCAGAACGGCATCACCATCGCCAATGACGAAGTCCAGCGCGCCATCATGGCCCGCGCCCGCCAGTTCCCCGGCCAGGAACACCAGGTGTTCCAGTTCTATGCCCAGAACCAGCAGGCCCAGGCCGAGATCCGCGCGCCCCTGTTCGAGGACAAGGTGGTGGACTTCATCGCCGAACTGGCCACGGTCACCGACAAGAAGGTGGACAAGGATACCTTGTTTGCCGATCCCGAGGACGAGCCGGTCAAGTAGGCCCTACTCGTAATTCGGCTTTGCAACGCTATATTAAGCGGGACCGGTGATTTTCCGGTTACTGTCCGCTGACGAATCAAAAGGCGCTGTCCAATGGCCAATCCCACCGAATTCTACAACAACACCCTGGTCCCCATGGTGGTCGAGCAGACCGCCCGCGGCGAGCGCGCCTTCGACATCTATTCGCGTCTTCTGAAGGAACGGCTGATCTTCATCACCGGTCCGATCGAGGATTACGGCGCCAGCCTGATGACCGCCCAGCTTCTGTTTCTTGAGGCCGAAAACCCCAAGAAGGAAATCCACATGTACATCAACTCGCCGGGCGGCCTCGTCACGGCGGGCATGGCGATCTACGACACCATGCAATATGTGCGGCCCATGATTCACACCTATTGCATCGGCCAGGCCGCCTCGATGGGCTCGCTGCTGCTGTGCGCCGGCAAGAAGGGCGAACGCTATGCCCTGCCCAATGCCCGGGTGATGGTCCACCAGCCCAGTGCCTCCTATTACGGACAGGCCGTGGACATCGGCCGCCACGCCCAGGAGATCGTGAAACTCAAGCGCCGGCTGAACGAGATCTATGCCAAGCATACCGGCCAGACCGTGGAAGCCATTGAAAAGTTGCTGGACCGGGATACCTACATGACCGGCGAGGAAGCCAAGGCTTTCGGCCTGATCGACCAGGTCATGGAGCGCCGTCCGGACCAGGAACCCCCGGCCTCTTAACCCCCTTGCGGGTGTTTTTGGGCTAAAGTTCCGGAATATCTGGCAGATTCGGTATCCTACCGGATTAAACAAATCTTGATCCCATCGGCCTTAGCATGGTCGAATGTTGGGAAGCGGGGGTGCTTCGGCGCTTTCCCCGCATTGTGCAAAGCAGCAAAGGCCGTTTAGGCTGGAAGCTGTAGTGGGGCGAAAGGGCCCGGTGGACGATATGAGCAAGGCCAGCGGCGGCGAGTCCAAGAACACGCTCTACTGCTCTTTCTGCGGCAAGAGCCAGCACGAGGTTCGCAAGCTAATTGCGGGCCCGACCGTGTTCATCTGCGATGAATGCGTCGAACTCTGCATGGAAATCATCCGGGAGGAGAACAAGACCTCCTTCATGAAGTCCAAGGAGGGTGTTCCCACCCCGCAGGAAATCTTCAAGGTGCTGGACGATTACGTCGTTGGCCAGAGCCATGCCAAGAAGGTGCTCTCGGTCGCGGTCCACAATCACTACAAGCGCATCAACTCGTCCGGCAAGAACGGCGATGTCGAGCTGGCCAAGTCCAACATCATGCTGATCGGCCCCACCGGCTGCGGCAAGACGTTGCTGGCCCAGACCTTGGCGCGCATCCTGGACGTGCCCTTCACCATGGCCGACGCCACCACCCTGACCGAAGCCGGCTATGTGGGCGAGGATGTGGAGAACATCATCCTCAAGCTGCTGCAATCGGCCGAATACAATGTGGAGCGCGCCCAGCG
>CAIUTH010000187.1 GCA_903902075.1 uncultured Alphaproteobacteria bacterium | reverse complement strand
CGGGGACGCCAACGCCACCTACAATCGCGGCGTCATTATGCTGGACCTGCAGCGCGCCGAAGAGGCGCTTGCCGATTTTGACGCCGTGATGGATGCCTACCGGACCAATGCCGAGATGCTGAACAATCGCGGCCTGGCGCTGCGCAATCTCAAGCGCCCGGCCGAGGCGCTGGACAGCCTGGACCGCGCCCTGTCCCTGGAACCCAATTTCGCGGAAGCCTGGGGCAATCGCGGCCTAGTCCTGCGCGACCTGCTGCGCTACGAGGAGGCCATTCTCAGCTTTGACCAGGTCCTGAGCATCGATCCGGGCAATGCCGTGGCGCTGAACTGGCGCGGCAATGTCTGCCGCGACCAGCAGGATTTTGCCGGCGCCATCGAATGCTACAGCCGTGCGCTCAAGGTCCGCCCCGACTATGCCGAGGCGATGATCAACCGCAGTTACAGCTATTGGAGCATCCGGCAGCCCGAGGCGGCGCTGGCCGATCTGGAGCGCGGCCTGGTGCTAGACCCGCATTATCCTTATGCCCTGGGCGAACTGGTTCATATGCGGATGTATTGCGCCGACTGGCGCGGCTTTGACGTCAACAAGACGGCGATTGAAGCGGGCCTGCGCAATGGCGCGCGCATCGTGCAGCCCTTCATCTTCCAGGCCATTGGGGAAAATCCGCAGGATTCCCAAACCTGCTCGCGCATCTGGGGCCATGACAAATATCCGCCGATGGCCGCCGCGCCGTTCGACACTGCCTCGCGCAAGGGCCACAAGAAAATCCGCATCGGCTATCTGTCGGGCGAATTCCGCCAGCAGGCCACCGCCATCCTGATGGCTGGCCTGTATGAGCGCCATGACCGCGCCCGCTTCGAACTGGTGGCGCTGGACAATGGCGTCCATGACGGCGGCGAGCTGCGCGCCAGGCTGGAAAAGGCCTTCGACAAGTGGATCGACATCGGCGCGCTGCATGACGCCGACGCCGCGGCGCGCATCCGCGCCGAGGAGATCGACATCCTGGTCAATCTGAACGGCTATTTCGGCAAGGCCCGCTCGGGCGTGTTCGCTCATCGCGCCGCCCCGGTGCAGGTCAGCTACCTGGGCTTCCCCGCCACGTTGGGCGCCAACTACATGGATTACATCATCGCCGACAGCACGGTGATCCCCGCCGCCGAGCACGGCTTCTATGACGAGGAAGTCGTCACCCTGCCCGGCAGCTATCAGGCCAATGATGACAAGGGCCGTCCCATCGCGCGGGTGCCGAGCCGGGCCGAAGCCGGGCTGCCCGAGACCGGTGTGGTGCTCTGCAATTTCAACAATGCCTACAAGCTGACGCCTTCGACCTTCGACAGCTGGATGCGGATCCTGAAAGACGTGGATGGCAGCGTGCTATGGCTGCTGGAAAGCCCCGCGCCCTATGCCGACAATCTGCGCAAGGAAGCCGCGCAACGGGGTGTCACGGCCGAACGGCTGATTTTCGCGCCCGAGCTGGATACCGACCTGCACCTGGCGCGGCTGTCACTGGCCGACCTGTTCCTGGATGGCTTGCCCTATAACGCCCACACTACGGGCAGCGATGCCTTGTGGACCGGCGTGCCGCTGATCACCCAAACCGGCACGACGTTCCCGGGCCGCGTCGCCGCCAGCCTGCTGGCTGCGGCGGGATTGCCCGAGCTGATCACCGCAAACGCCCGTGATTTCGAAGCGCTGGCGATCAAGCTGGGCAATGATCCCAAGGCACTGAAGTCGCTGAAAGACAAGCTGGCCAGGAACAAGGCCACGTGCGCCCTGTTCGACACCGCGGCTTTCACCAGGCACATCGAAGCGGCTTATGAAACGATGTGGAAGACCTGGCTGGCCGGCGAAAATCCCAAGAGCTTCGCGGTCAAGGCCTAGCGAATGAACTGATCGACGTAACCGGCGCCCAGGCCGACTTTCTCGTAATGGGCGCGGCACAGGTTGATCTTGGTGAAGACATCTTCGTATCCCAGCACGGCGCCATCGGGATCGACGTAGATCATCACGCCATTGACCTGGAACAGGGTGATCATCTCTTCCACGCCCTCGTCCACCACCAGGGTATGGGTTTCGCCCGGCGCCTCATAGACATAGCCGCCTTCCTGCGCGACCCAGTCATGCTCCAGATAGCGCCAGCGGCCCTTGATGACATAGCCATGCACCGGCTGGGGATGGCGATGGCGCGACAGCACGCCGGACTTGCGAACCCGCAGCAGGTTCATCCAGTAGCCGCGCGAGGCGCACAGGCACAGGGGCCGGAACCAGACATTCTCGCCCTGCGGTACCCAGACCCGTTCATCATCCGGAATGGCGGATGGGATCACCAGTTCGGGCGGTGACTCCTTGGGCTGGGGATGCCGATAGGGAATGCGGGAATTGTCCATCTCCGGCCCGTATTATTCAGGCCTTCGGGGCGCGGCGCGGCTGCTGCGCGGGACGTTCCTGGGCGGCAGCAGAAGCGGCGGCGGCCTTCTTGCGGGTGTCCGCGTGACGGCGGCGTTTGTCTTTCTTGCGGGCATTGTTGCGGCGTGCGGCCATGAAAATCTCCGTTGTTGGGCGCGCAAACTACGCTGTCTGGGCCGGGGATGAAAGTGCGGCGGCGCTATTTGGCGGTATAGCCGCCATCCACCGGCAGCACCGTGCCGGTGATGAATCCGGCGCCCTCCGAGCACAGGAACACCACCGCGCCGCCGATATCCTGCGGCTTGCCCCAGCGGCCCTGCGGCGTGCGGTCGATAATGGCCTGCGAACGCGCGGCGTCGGCGCGGGCGGCCGCTGTCAGCGCCGTTTCCACCCAGCCCGGCGCGATGGCATTGACGCGGATAGTGGGCGCCCAGGCCACCGCCAGCGCCTTGGTCAGCTGCGCCACCCCTCCCTTGGAGGCGGTATAACCCGGCACCAGCCCGCCGCCGAAAAAGGACCAGACCGAAGCGGTGTTGACGATCGCCCCGCCCGACTGTTCCAGCAGTGGCTGCGCGGCCAGGCACATCCGCATGGTGCCGGTGAGATTGACGTCGATGACTTTCTGGAATCCTTCGATGGTGAATTCCTTGCCGTCGCGCAGGACGATACCGGCACAATTTATCAGCGCGTCGAGTTGCTTGAACTTGCGTATGCAGGCAGCGACTTCGGCATCGCTGGTGACGTCGAGCTGAACCGCCACTAGATGGTCGCGCGCAGGGACTGTGGCGATTTCCTCCGCCGTCAGCCCGGTGACGGTGACGGCATAGCCCGCCGCCAGCATTGCCTCGGCAATGCCCAACCCGATGCCGCGTGCCCCGCCGGTGATCAGTGCCTGCTTCATGGTTTTACCTTAGCGATTAAGGCGAAGGCGATATAGGCCGCGCCCTGCGGCGATTTCTTGTCGCGCGCATTGTCGGCCTGGATCAGCACATATTGCCTGCCCCCGGCCATATAGGTGATGGGGGTGGCGTTGCCGGCATAAGGAAGCTGCGCCTGCCAGAGCAGCTTGCCGTCCCGCGGATCGAAGGCGCGGATTTTCTTGTCATACAGGGTGGCAGCGATGAACAGCACCCCGCCCTTTGTCAGGATCGGGCCGCCGTAATTTTCCGAACCGGTGCTCTTGTCCGCCAGCGCGGGATACTCGCCCAGCGGAATACGCCACAGATAGGCGCCGCTGTTGAGATCGATGGCGCTGAGCGTGCCCCAGGGCTGCGCCACCGCCGGATAGCCGTCGGGGTCCAGGAACTTGCGATAGCCGGTGAATCGATAGGCGGGGGACGCGCCGGCGGCAGGTGTGGCCGCCATTTCCTTGTCTTCGCCGCTACGAACGTAAGTCAGGAGCGCCGCCATTTTCTCGCCCGTGAAATTGAACGCCGGCATGCGGCCGCGACCGCTTCGGATCACCTCGGCCATCTGGCCATCGATGAGCTTGCTGTCCAGCAACGACGGGAAGGCGGGCGGTGCGCCCTTGCGGTCGGCGCCATGGCAGCCGGCGCAATTGTCCTGGTACAGCCGCGCGCCCGCCCCATGGACTGCGGCGCTGTCGGCCAATCCGCCGGTCCAGGCCACGTCATTGGCATTGAGATACAGGATGCCGTTCGCCGATGCCTGGCCGCCCCATTCCGCCCCGCCGTCGAAACCGGGAAAAGCCAATGTCTGCTGGCCCAGCCGCATATGCGGGAACGGCCCGTCATTGGCAAAGCCGCGGAACTGCTCGACTGCCCAGGCATGCGCCTGCGGCGTGCGATTGGTCAGCAGGCCTTCGCTCAGATGCTGACGGGCATAAGGCGCGGGCAGCGACGGCACTGGCTGGGTGGGCGATAGCTTTTCCAGCTCGCTTTGCGGCACAGGCATTTCCGTTACCGGAAACAGCGGCTTGCCGGTGAGGCGGTTCAGTACGAACAGGTATCCCTGCTTGGTCGCCTGGGCCACCCCATCAATGCGCTTGCCGTTGTGCGTCACGGTCAGCAGCACCGGCGGCGAGGGAAAATCACGGTCGGCAATATCGTGATGCACGCCCTGGAAATGCCAGAGCAACTTTCCCGTGCTCGCATCCAGTGCCAGCAGGCTGTTGGCGTACAGATTGTCGCCCGTGCGGTCGGCGCCGTAAAAATCGCTGACAGCTGAACCGGTGGGCGCAAAGACGATGCCGCGCTTGTCGTCCAGCACCATGCCGGACCAGGCATTGGCGCCGCCACCGGTCTTCCAATAGCCCGCCGGCCAGCTTTCATAACCCGGCTCGCCCGGATGGGGGATGGAGTGGAAGCTCCAGCGCAGCTTGCCGCTATGCACGTCAAAGGCGCGAATATCGCCGGGGGCGGCCGGTGCACTTTCGGCGGTGCGGAAGCCCATGATGATCATGTCGCGCCAGATGGTGCCGGGCGCGGTCAGCGCCAGGCTGATCTTGTCCACGTCGCGATTCAGCCCGGCACGCAAATCGATGCGGCCGCCATCGCCGAAATCGACCAGTGGCTTTCCGGTGGCCGGGTCCAGCGCATAGAGATAGGTGCCGGCCGCCGCGAACAGCCGACGTTCTTTTCGCTTGCGCCAAAGGCTGAGGCCGCGCTGCGGCCCGCCCGCCTTGACCCCGGAATGGAAACGCCATTTCAGCTTTCCCGTCGCCCCGTCCAGCGCGATGGTGTCCAGGCCGGGGGTATAGGCATAGACGATGCCGCCCACTGCCAGGGGATGGGTCTGGGGATCGCCCGCCTCGGCCATGTCGAAGCGCCAGGCCTGTTCCAGCTTGCCCACATTGGCGCGGGTGATCTGTGCCAAGCTGGAAAAGCGCCGCCCGCCCTCGCCGCCATAAAGCGCCCAATCCTTGCCCTGCCCGAACGCGGGCATTGCGGCGGCCAGCAGGCCCGCGGCCAGTACCCATAGCTTCTTGTTGTTTTTCATCGTGCCCGCAGCGATCCTCTTGCCAAAAGATAACAGAGGCACGGACGTGACCAAAATCCTGCTGGCGGGCATCTTCCACGAGACCCACAGCTTCACCGACGACCGCACCACCCTGGGCGATTTTATGATCCATCGCGGCCAGGAGCTGCTGGACCGCATCGGCGACGGCTCGCAGGTGGACGGATTCCTGGCCACCGCCAAACGCCTGGGCTGGGAGGTGATCCCCACCGCCAATTACCTGTGCGGCGCCTCGGGCATGGTCGAACACGCGGTGTTCGAGCTGTTCTGGCAGGACGTGGAGCCGGTGCTGCGGGCGCAAGCCAGCACCCTGGACGGGATCTTCCTGTCACTGCACGGCGCCATGGTCACCACGCAACTGGAAGACGTGGACGGCGAATTGTTGAAACGCATCCGCGCCATCCCCGGCGCCGAACACCTGCCGATCTTCGGGGTCTATGACCTGCACGCCACCCTGACCCAGGAGATGAGCGCGCTGTCCGACGGACTGGTTTGCTACCGGCTCTGCCCGCATGACGACACATATGAAAGCGCCGTGCGCGCCGCCGAGCTTCTGGCCCGCTGCCTGGAAAGCGGCATCCGCCCGCGCCAGCATGTGCTGGTAACCAATATCGTGTGGCCGCCGACCGGCACCGGCACCCGCGACGGCGCCATGCATGCGCTGGAGGAAGCCGCGCGTCGCATGGAGCGCGACATCCCCGGCGTTCTAGCGGTGAATGTGGTGGGCGGCTATGCTTATTCCGACGTGCGCGACGCTGGCGTCGCCTTCGGCATCATCACCGAGGGCGATGACGAAGCCGCCAAGGCGGCGCTGCGCGAGCTGGAACAGATTGCATGGGCGCGGCGCGCGGAAGGCATTCCGAAAGAACACGACCTGGACGAAGTGGTGCGCTCATTCGTGCCGCGTGGTCATGGTCCGGTTTTGCTGGTCGAGCCGGCCGACAATATCGGCGGCGGCGGACCCGGCGACTGCACCGATGTGCTGCGGGTGCTGGTCCAATATGATGTGGCGGGCTCGGGCGTGATCATCGCCGATGCCGCCGCCGTGGCGGCGCTGAAGTCCGTGCCCATCGGCGGGCGCATCACCTTGCCCATCGGCGGTAAGGGCAGCCGGCTGGACCTGGGGCCACTCACTCTGGAAGTGGAGTTGGTATCTCGCAGCGACGGACGTTTCGAGCTGGAAGACCGGCAAAGCCAGATGGTGGTGCTGGGCAGCAAGGTCAGCATGGGCGACAGCGCGGTGGTGCGTCATGGCGGGGTCACCATCCTGCTGGCCAGCAAGCGGCTGGCGCCGATGGATTTGGGCCAATGGCGCAGCCAGGGGATCGATCCGGAAAAACTCAGCATGATCGGCATTAAGGCGGCAGTGGGACACCGGCGCACCTATGATCCCATCGCGGCGGCCAGTTTCACCGTCTCCACCGCCGGCCCGTGCACATCAGACCTTGCGCGACTGCCCTACAAGCGGCTGCGCCGTCCGGTCTATCCGCTGGATGCGTGAGGAGCGGCCCGCTGTCGCGTCAGCTCCGGCCGGCGAGCAGATCCAATGGACCTGCGAGAGCGACGAACGCCATGATTGAAGTGGCTGGAGCGCACGACTAGGGTCGCTGCATGTCGGCAGGCCGCTTCGATGCCTTTTTGATAACCGGATGCATTCTCGCCTGGGCGGGAATTTTCCTCGCCTCGGCGCACGGCATGCTGCATGTCGGCAGCAAGGTCAGCGACGGGCTTCTGGCGCTTCTCGCCCTTGTGATCGCGTACCGCCTTTGGCGCGCCTGGAGCCGCAAACGTGGCTGAGAATCCCGCCCCGTCAACCTTCGCGCCGCATCACAGGCATGACCGCGCCTTTTTCCTGGTCTTTGCTGCCTTGTCCTGGATCGCCATCGCCATGGGGTTTGGCCCCGAACTTCATGGGCAGCTCAAGGGGCGGGCGCCATTTCCGCCCCTGATCGTGCATGTCCATGCGGTGGTCTTCACGGGATGGATGCTCCTGTTCACGGCGCAGATCTGGCTGATCCGTTCGCGGCGCACCGACATCCACCGCAAGCTGGGCCTGGTGGCGGTGGCGCTGGTGCCGGTCATGGTCGTTCTGGGCGTGGCCACAGCCCTGGTCAGCCGCCGGGCCCACTTCGAAGCCGGACAAAATGAGATGCTGGCCTTCATAATCGTGCCGCTGACGGACATGATTTTGTTCCCCAGCTTCGCCATTCCCGGGCTGTTGCTGCGGAAAGATTCGGCGGCACACAAACGGCTGATTTTGCTGGCGACGATCATGCTATTGCCGGCCGCGTTCGGACGCTGGATCGGCCCGTGGATCATCATCCACTGGGGCGACGGATTCTTGGGATTCGCAGCCCAATCCTATCTGGGCCCTGATGTCATGATCGCGGCGGCGATGGTCTATGACCGCCTGACGCACGGCCGCGTGCATCCGGTCTATTGGATCGCCGTGCCCTGGATACTGGCGGTGCAGGCGATCACGTCCGCGATCTATCATTGGCCCGGCTGGATGCCGCTGGCGCTACGAATGATCGGCCACTGATTGCTGGGAGGAGTGGTGGGTGATGTAGGGATCGAACCTACGACAAGCTGATTAAGAGTCAGCTGCTCTACCAACTGAGCTAATCACCCAAACACTATCCGAAAGGCTTGGTTTTCCTTCCGGGGAGCGGCCTCATAGCAGAGGGATAACCCCCCTGTCCAGAAAAGGTGTGGGAACCCCTGTGAATGGATTTTTGGGCCGTTTTCAGCCCCAAAACCGGCCTAGATGATGCCGCCGGAATGGCGCGGGATTTCCACCTGGCGGTGGATGTGCACGCTCATCAGCAGGCCGAATCCGAACATCACCGTCAGCATGGCGCTGCCGCCATAGGACAGAAGCGGCATGGGAATCCCCACCACCGGGATCAGGCCCATCACCATCAGCCCGTTGATCATGATGTAGAAAATGAAGTTCAGGATGATGCCCATGGCCAGCAGGCGGCCGAACTGGCTGCGGGCGCTCATCGCCGTCTGCACGCCATAGAAGATCACCACCGCGAACAGCACCAGCAGCGCCAGGGCGCCGACAAAGCCGAATTCCTCGCAGAAGCTGGTCCAGATGAAGTCGGTCTGCTTTTCGGGCAGGAAGTTCAGCCGGCTCTGGGTGCCCTGGGTGAAGCCCTTGCCGGCCACCCCGCCCGAACCGATGGCGATCTTGGCCTGGGTGATGTTCCAGCCCTTGCCCAGGGCATCGGCTTCGGGATGGATGAAGGTCTCGACCCGCGCCTTCTGATAGTCATGCAGCACGAAACGCCAGGCCAGCGGCACGGCGGCCGCCACTGCCCCCAGGGTCGGCGCGATCCACCACCAGCTCAGTCCCGCCAGGAACAGCAGCGAGCAGCCATCGGCCAGGATGATCAGGGTGGTGCCCAAATTGGGTTGCAGCACCACGAAGATGGCAGGAATGCCGATCATGGCCAGGCCAATGGCCAGCGGGACCGGCTTGGAGACTTCCTCGATGCTCTTGCCGTGCAAAAAGCGCGACAGCGCCAGCACCAGCCCGATCTTCATCAGTTCCGACGGCTGCAGGTCCAGCGGTCCCAGCGAGATCCAGCGCTGGGCGCCCAGGCCCACATGGCCCACCACGTCCACCGCCACCAACAGCAGCAACGCAAAGCCATAAGCCGGATAGGCGAGCGACATCCACACCCGTATGTCGATCACCGACGCGGCCAGCATAACGATCAGACCCAGGGTGAAATGGCCGATCTGGCGCAGCGCCCAGGGCTGGAAATGCGCATTGGCCACGGAATAGAGCATGGCGATGCCGGCACAGCCGATCATGCAAATCAGAAGCACCAGCCCCCAATTCACTTCCAGTAGCTTGTCGGCGAAGGACAGAGTGCGCTTGGCGGCGGCGTAGGGACGAAGCGCCATCAGCCGCCTGCCTTCACCGGCTGGGGCGACATGGGCTGGGCGGCGCCCTGTACCCGGGGCGGGGCGGCGCTGGCGGAATTGGTCACCGGCCAGGCGGCCGGCATGCGCGAGGGATCGCGCTGCTGGCACAGCAGCATCACGTCCCGCGCCATGGCGACATGGGGATGGGCCTGCACTGCGCCATGCTCGATGATGCTGACAATGGCATATTTCGGATCGATCACCGGCGCATAGCCGATGAACAAGGCATGGTCGCGCAGCTTCCAGTCCAGGGCACTGTTCTTGGTTATGCCGCGCGCATGTTCCTCCTGGGAATAGGCGCGGACCTGGGCGGTGCCGGTCTTGCCCGCCATCTCAAAGCCAGGCTCGGTGATGCGCCAATTAAAGGCGGTGCCGCCGCCTTCATTCATCACCCGGTTCATGCCGCTGCGCACCCGGGCCAGCGCCTCGTCGCTGACGTCCAGCCTTGCGACTTCGGGCCGGGCTACCTGCTTGCCGCCCACCGAATGGACGATGCGCGGGCTGACTGCCTTGCCGCTGGCCAGCCGCGCGGTCTGCTGCACCAGCTGCAGCGGCGTGGCGGTCACATAGCCCTGGCCGATGGCGACGCTGAGCGTGTCGCCCTGCTGCCAGGCTTGCTTGTAGGTCTTCTGCTTCCATTCGCTAGACGGCATCAATCCGGAATGTTCACCCGGCAGTTCGATGCCCGTGGGCGCCCCCAGGCCCAGTTTGCGCGCGGCCTGATGGATCTTGTCGATGCCGACGCGGCGCGCGGTTTCGTAAAAGAAAACGTCGCAGGAATTCTTGATGGCGCCTTCGACATCCAGCGAGCCATGCCCGTGATGGTAGGTCGTCCAGGCCCAGCAGTTGAACGTGTGGTTGCCGACCGTGATGCGGCCATTGCAGGTGACGCGGTAATCCGGCGTGGCGATACCGGCCTCGATGGCGGCCAGCGCCACCGCGAGCTTGAAGGTGGAGCCGGGCGGATAGATGCCGCTGGTGACCTTGTTAAGCAGCGGCTTGTGATCGGAGGTGGTGAGGTCGTGCCACTGGCTGTTGGTCAGCCCGGTGTTGAACCAGTTGGGATCAAAGCCCGGCGTGGACGAAAGCGCGATGACATCGCCATTGTTGACGTCCATCACCACCATGGCGGCGCTTTCATCGCACAACCTCTGGTCGGCCAGCGCCTGCACCTCGCGGTCAATGGTCAGGTAAATATCTTCGCCCGGCTCGCCGGCATCCTTGCCCAGCTCGCGGATGATGCGGCCATAGGCGTTGACCTCGACGCGGGAAGCGCCGGCGCTGCCGCGAATCTGCTTGTCGAACTGTTTTTCAATGCCGCGCTTGCCGATGCGCATGCCCGGCAGGCTCATCAGGGGATCGGCGTCCTTGTCGATCTCCTGGGGCGACACCGAAGCGACATAGCCCAGGATATGCACCAGCTCCTTGCCAAAGGGATAGTCGCGGGTTTCGCCCACATCGCACTGCACGCCCGGCAGGTAGGGCAGATGCAGGTTGACGCGGCTGAACTCGTCCCATGTCAGGTTCTCGGCCACTGGCACCGGCACGAACTTCTTGTTCATGGCGATGTCGTGCTGGATTTTCTTCTTCTGCTGGTCGCTCAACACGATCACCTTGCCGATCGTGTCCAGCGCCTGGGCCACGCCTTCGGTGGCCTGTTCGCTGACCAGCAGCACGCGGTAGTTGCGCCGGCTGTTGGCCAGTTCGACGCCAAAACGGTCCATGATGCGGCCGCGCGGCGGCGCGATCAGGCGTTCGGAGACGCGGTTGTCCTCGGCCTCGACCATGTACTGGTCGCCGTCGCGGATCTGCAGCTGGTACAGGCGTCCGGCCAGCACCGCGAACACCGCCGTCATGCCCGCGCCCATGCCCACCGAGCGGCGGGTGAAGGTGGCGTAGCGGCTTTTGTCCTTCTTATCGAACAGCGGCATCAGATGTCGCCTCGCGATGCGCCGACCAGTCTATGATGCAGCCAGCCGGCCACCAAGGCGGTGGGGGCATAGAACAGCACCGTCATCGCCAGCTCACCGATGATGGGCGCCAGCGGCGGCAGGTGAACACCCGGCGTGAGGAACGCCAGGAACGCCACCGTCATCCAGGCCACGGCACAGGCAAAGGCGCTGGCCGCGGCAAAGCCCACCACGGCCACCAGTCCCGACAGGCCGGCAAAGCTATCGCGCTGGCGCGCCACCAGGGCATAGGTCAGCACAAAGGACAGGGTCCAGACGCCCGGCGGGCCGCCCGACATCACGTCCTCGGAAAAGCCGATGGCCAGCGCCGCGGCCGGGGTCATCAGGTCGGGCCGTACCAGGCACCAGAAATAGACCGGCACCAGCGCCAGCAGCGGTGACGGCACCAAGCCGCCCAGGATGGAAATGGGAATGTTGGCGATGAAGACGCAGGTCAGGCCGAACAGCAGCGGTACCAGCGCGACCAGGAAACGAAAACGAGGTGCTGAACTGGCGCGTTCCAGGCTGGCCACGGTCAGCGCTCCATGACTTCGGCCGGCGCGGCCGGATCGACCGGTGTCACGACAGGCTTGGGCTTGGGCGTGACCGGCGCGGCGGCGACCGGTGCCGGAGCGGGCGGCGGCTGCAGGACTTGCGGCTTCAGGCCGGCGGCCTCCACCGGCAGCTGCGCAGTGGCGGGCGGGATTTCCGGCGGCTTGGAGAAATTCAGGATCTCGACATCCTGGCTGGCGCCGGGATCGGCCAGCAGCGCCACGCGCCAGCCGCCGCTACCGTCGCTGACCACCGTGCCGATGGGCAGGCCGGACGGCAGCAAGCCGCCATCGCCGGAGCTGGTGACCTGGTCGCCGTCATGGAGCGTGACCGTGTGGGACACCATGTCGAGAGTGGGATAGGCGCTGTTGTCGCCCGTCATCATCGCCTGGATGTTGCCGCTATTGCCCGCCGAGGCGGAGATAGTGACGGGGATGCGGCTGTTGAGGTCGGTCAGCAGGATCACCCAGCTGGTGCGGCTGCCGGTCAGGTAGATGCGTCCGATCATGCCGCGGGCATCCACCACCGCCTGGCCCGGCAGGGCATGGTGCTCGCGGCCGGCGTCCAGGATCATGGTCTGCAGGAAGGGACGGTTGGCCCGGCCGATCACCCGCGCCAGCACGGCATTCATCTGGGGATCGGGCACGGCATGCAAAAGGGTCTGGTAGCGCCCCACCCGGCCCTGCAGCACGATGGCCACGTTGCGCCACTGGCGCAGGCGGGCATTTTCTTCCTTCAGTTTCAGGTTCTGCTGATAGACCGAGAAAATCTCGGTGACCGAACCCATCCAGCGGCCAAAGCCTGCCACGGGGGCCCGCACGGTTTGCAGCACGGGCACCAGCATGTCGGTGACATGGACCCGCGCCTTGTCCAGGAGGCCGCTCTGGGCCTTGCCCAGCAACACCAGGACGACCGCAAGCGCAATGACGATGACCAGCGGAAGCTGGGCATTGCTTTTGCGGGCGATTTTCCAGGCGTTTGCCATATAAGCGCGGCCCCTGCCCGCGCGGGTTTAGAACGCGGTGGAAAGGACGTGGCGCATGCCCTTGCTGTTTTCCAGCACCCGGCCCGTGCCCAGCGCCACGCAGGACAAAGGATCGTCGGCAATGGAAACCGGCAGACCCGTCTCGTCGCGCAGCACCTGGTCGAGGTTGGCCAGCAACGAGCCGCCGCCGGTCAGCACGATGCCCTTGTCCACGATATCGGCCGCCAGTTCGGGCGGGGTGGCTTCCAGCGCCACCTTCACCGCTTCGACAATCGCGCCCACCGGTTCGGCCAGGGCTTCGGCGATATGACGCTGGGTGATGGTGATTTCCTTCGGCACGCCGTTCAGCAGGTCGCGACCCTTGATTTCCATGGTCACGCCATTGCCGTCCATCGGCAGCGCGGCGGAACCGATTTCCTTCTTGATGCGCTCCGAGCTGGCTTCGCCGATCAGCAAATTCTGATGACGGCGAATGTAAGCAATGATCGCCTCATCCATCTTGTCGCCGCCCACGCGCACGCTGCGCGAATAGACGATGCCGCCCAAGGACAGCACCGCCACTTCGGTGGTGCCGCCGCCGATATCCACGACCATGGAGCCGGTGGGTTCGGAGACGGGCAGTCCGGCGCCGATGGCGGCAGCCATGGGTTCTTCGATCAAAAAGACGCGGCGGGCGCCGGCCGAGAGGGCCGATTCCTGGATGGCGCGGCGTTCCACGGCGGTGGAGCCGGACGGCACGCAGACGATGATCATGGGATTGGCGAAGGAACGGCGGTTATGCACCTTGCGGATGAAGTGCTTGATCATCTCCTCGGCGACTTCGAAGTCGGCGATGACGCCGTCGCGCATGGGACGGATGGCTTCGATGTTGCCCGGCGTGCGGCCCAGCATCATCTTGGCGTCGTTGCCCACGGCGCGGACGGACTTCTTGCCGCCGCGGGTGGTGATGGTCGCCACCACCGACGGTTCATTCAGGACGATGCCGCGCCCTTTGACATAGACCAGCGTGTTCGCTGTCCCAAGATCGATGGCCATGTCGCTCGAAAGCGCGCCAAGAAGACTGCCGAACATGCTTAATTCCTGTCCCTAACCTGGAAAGCCGTTTCCAAAACCTGCAAGCGCCATTCCTTGGATTAACCGGCCCCGGCGCGCTTTATCCGGGGCCGGCCGTTTCATTTCGCTACAAAAGCCGTCATCGCGCGACCGACAGGGCTTCGGGCGCCTGCTTCTCGCGCTTCACCAGCAGCTTGTTCAACGCATTCACATAGGCATAGGCCGCCGCCACCATGGTGTCGGTGTCCGACGCCTTGCCGGTGACGGTGCGGCCATTTTCTTCCAGCCGGACGCTGACTTGCGCCTGGGCATCGGTGCCTTCAGTCACGGCGCTGATCTGGAACAGCTGGAGCGTCGCGGTGTGGGGATAGGCCTCGCGGATGGCCATGAAAATGGCGTCCACCGGGCCATCGCCGCTCACCGTCACGCTCTTGACCACACCGGCCGCATCCAGGGTCAGCGAAGCCACCGGGATGATGCCGGTGCCCGATTCCACCCGCAGCGCCTTGATCGAGATCGTGTCCTGGCCGCGCATGATCTCGTCGTCAACCAGGGCTGCGATATCCTCGTCGAACACGTGCTTTTTCTTGTCGGCCAGGTCCTTGAAGCGCTTGAAGGCGTCTTCGAAGGCTTCGGTCTCCAGCACATAACCCATGCTTTCCAGCTTGTCCTTGAAGGCATGGCGCCCGGACAGCTTGCCCAGCATCAGGGAGGTGGCGTTCACCCCCACATCCTCGGGCCGCATGATTTCGTAGGTTTCGACATTCTTCAGCATGCCGTCCTGGTGGATGCCGGACTCATGGCTGAAGGCGTTCTTGCCCACGATCGCCTTGTTGTACTGGACCGGAAAGCCCGTGACGTTGCTGACCAGCTTGGAAGCGCGGTTAAGCATGGTGGTGTTGATGCCGGTGGTGAAGGGCATGATGTCCTTGCGCACTTTCAGCGCCATCACGATTTCTTCCAGCGCGGCATTGCCGGCGCGCTCGCCGATGCCATTGATGGTGCATTCCACCTGGCGCGCACCCGCCAGTACGCCGGCCAGGGAGTTCGCCACCGCCAGGCCCAGATCGTTATGGACATGGGTGGAGAAGATCACCTTGTCGGCGTTCGGCACGCGTTCGCGCAACATCTTGATGATGTCGAAATATTCCTGCGGCGTGGAATAGCCCACCGTGTCGGGCACGTTTATCACCGTGGCGCCGGCATTGATGGCGACATCGACACAGCGGCACAGGAAATCGGGCACCGTGCGGGTGGCGTCTTCGCCCGACCATTCCACATCGTCGGTGAAGTTGCGGGCGCGCGTCACCGACGCGCCGATCGCTTCCAGAACCGCATTCTCGCCCATGTTCAGCTTGTGCTTCATGTGCACGGGGCTGGTGGAAATAAACGTGTGAATCCGGGGCCGAAATGCACCCTTCAGGGCTTCGCCGGCACGGTCGATATCCTTGAAACCGGCGCGGGAGAGACCGCACACCGAGGCGCGCTTGACCAGCTTGGAGATTTCCTGAACAGCGCGAAAATCTCCCTGGGAAGAAATCGGAAAGCCGGCTTCGATGATGTCGACGCCCATTTCATCCAGCAGTTCGGCGATCTGCATTTTTTCTTCGTGACTCATCGCGGCGCCAGGCGACTGCTCGCCATCACGCAGGGTGGTGTCGAAGATCTGAATCGGGGTCGTTTCGGTAGTGTTGGTGGCCATGACAAGTAGTCCTTCTGTTCGCCGCATACGCGGCTTCGATTCTCCTGTTGCGTTGATCCCCTAAACACCATGCGCGCGACCATTCGCGCGCGATGAGCGCCTAGGGGCAGCTAAGAAGAAGAAGCGTGTGCGAAGAACCGAGGGAAGGACGGGGCTGCGTGTTGGCGCGTACAGAGGCACGGGCGGAAATTCCACCCTTCGCCATTCTGCTCGTCACGCCTTGCGTCATTGACCTGTCGCCGTTCCGCCCGTGAAATTTTTACGATGCGCACGCTTGGGGCTAAGCAGCGGATAATCCTCTGTTTTTTCCCATGCGCTGGGGCGGTTTTACGCTGAATTCGACCGGTGGCGCAATAGCCACAGGTGCAGGAGCGAAATGACCTGTGGGCGGCCTGTCGGTAAATTGCCAGTGTAAACAACATTTTGGCCCCGGCTCGCTGCCGGGTCCGCCTTTCGGCTTCATGGAACCGTCACCCCGACACCGGGCCCACGCCCTATTGTGCAAGCGCGTCAAAGAGGTTGCCTCATCCGCCGAACGCGCTTATCGGGGCGGCAGGAAACCGTCCCAACACCCGCCCTCGAGGCCCGCCGGACATGAAGATCCTGCCGCCCGTCTCGATCGAAGCACGCCGCCTGCTGCCCAGCCGTTGGGACCTGCTGGCGGCGATCCTGGTACTGGCCTTCATCATCGCCTTTGCCGATGTCAGCCGCTTCCTGGTCCACCCCCTCAGCTCCATTACCGGCCACGACCTGCAGCTGAACCTGGGCGATCTGCCCGGCTATGCCCTGCGCACGGCGCTGCGGATGCTGATCGCCATGGCCGTGTCGCTGGCCTTCACCTTCACCTATGCCACCTGGGCGGCGAAAAATGCCCGCGCCGGAACCCTGCTGGTGCCGCTGCTGGACATCCTGCAGTCGGTGCCGATCCTGTCTTTCCTGTCGGTCACCATCGTCTGGTTCCTGTCGCTGACGCCGGGGCGGGTATTCGGCGCCGAGCTGGCCTGCGTTTTCACCATCTTCTGCGGCCAGGCCTGGAACATGGCCTTCAGCTTCTATCAGTCGCTGCGCACCGTGCCGCCGGAATTGGAAGAGGCAGGCCGCATGTTCGGTCTGAACAGCTGGGCGCGCTTCTGGCGCATCGAGGCGCCCTTCGCCACCCCGCCGCTGATCTGGAACATGATGATGAGCATGTCCGGCGGTTGGTTCTTCGTCACCCTGTCCGAGGCGATCAGCGTGGGCAAGACCAACATCGCCCTGCCCGGCATCGGCAGCTGGATCGCGGTCGCCATCGCCCAGAAGAACCTGCCCGCCATCTTCGAAGCCATCGGCGCCATGCTGGTCGTGATCATGATCTATGACCAGCTGATGTTCCGCCCTCTGGTCGCCTGGGCTGACCGATTCCGTATCGGCAACGAACAAAGCGAGGAACAGCCGCAATCCTGGGCGCTGAACGTCTATCGCCGCTCGCGCTTTCTGGATCTGCTGACCGCGCCCTTCGACCAGATGATGCGCTGGTCCTATTACTGGCATCCGCCCAGCTTCGGCATCCGCGCCGCCACCCGCGACGTGGACAGCCGGGTCGCCAGCTTCGTGTGGTACGCCATCCTGGGCGTGCTCAGCCTGTATGCCGCATACCGCATCTTCGACTTTGCTCATGGCAACCTGACCTGGGGGGACCTGGCGACGGCGGTGGGGCTGGGCTTCCTCACTCTTTTGCGCGTTTTGGTTCTGATTGCGCTGGCCAGCCTGATCTGGACGCCGATCGGCATCTATGTGGGCCTGCGCCCGCGCCTGACCGCCATCGTGCAGCCGGTGGCGCAGTTCCTGGCATCCTTCCCCGCCAACATCCTGTTCCCGCTGGTGGTGTCGGTGATCGTGATCTGGGACCTCAATCCCGATGTCTGGCTGTCGCCGCTGATGGTGCTGGGCACCCAATGGTACATCCTGTTCAATGTCATCGCCGGCGCCAGCACCATGCCGCAGGAACTGCGCGACGCCGCCGACAATTTTGGCGTGAAGGGCTGGCTGTGGTGGAGGCGCGTCGCCCTGCCCGCGGTGTTCCCCTATTACGTTACTGGCGCCATCACCGCCTCGGGCGGCGCCTGGAACGCCTCCATCGTGGCGGAAGTGGTCAGCTGGGGCACCCGCACCCTGCGGGCGCATGGCCTGGGCGCCTATATCGCCGACGCGGTGACTTCGGGCGACTTCCGCCATGTCGTGCTGGGCACCGCGGTGATGAGCTGTTTCGTAGTTGTGGTTAACCGCATCCTGTGGCGGCCGCTCTACTGGTACGCCGAACGCAAATTCCGGCTAACATGAGGGTCTGATGGTGAACCTTCTGGACGTGAAAAATGTCAAACGAACCTTTCCGCGCGGCGGCGGCGAGGAATTGCTGGTGCTGGACGACGTCAACCTATCCCTGAAGGACGGTGAGATCGTCGGCCTGCTGGGGCGTTCCGGCTCGGGCAAATCCACCCTGCTGCGCCTGATCGCGGGCCTGTCGCGGCCGCAGGGCGGCGCTCTGTCCTACATGGGCGCTCCCATCGAAGGGCCTGTGCAAGGCGTGGCCATGGTGTTCCAGGGCTTTGCGCTGTTTCCCTGGATGACAGTGCTGGAGAATGTGCAGCTGGGGCTGGAAGCGCTGAACCTGCCGGCCCGCGAAATGCGCGAGCGGGCGCTGGCCGCCATCGACCTGATCGGCCTGGACGGCTACGAAAGCGCCTATCCGCGCGAATTGTCCGGCGGCATGCGCCAGCGCGTGGGCTTTGCCCGCGCCGTGGTGGTGCATCCCAACATCCTGCTGATGGACGAGCCGTTCAGCGCGCTGGACGTGCTGACGGCGGAAAATCTGCGCACCGATCTGGTGGAGCTGTGGGGCAATCGCAAGCTGCCGATCAAGGGCATCATCCTGGTGACGCACAATATCGAGGAAGCAGTGCTGATGTGCGACCGGGTCCTGCTGTTCTCGTCGAATCCCGGACGGGTTGCCTCAGAGATCAAGATCGACCTGCCCCAGCCGCGCGACCGCACCAGCCCCCAGTTCGAGGATTATGTCGACAAGATTTATGTCGAAATGACCGCCCGGCGGGTGGAGCGCATGCGCCAGCAGGTGGGCGCGGCCGCCATCGAGATGCCGCTGAGCCATGTTTCGCCCAACCAGATTTCCGGCCTGATCGAGGCCTTGTCGGCGGCGCCCTATAACGGCAAGGCCGACTTGCCCGACATTGCCTATGAACAGGAACTGGAAGTGGATGAACTGTTTCCGGTGGCCGAAGCCATGCAGCTGTTGCGGCTGGCGGAAGTGGAAGGCGGCGACATCAAGCTGACCCATATGGGCAAGCGGTTCGCCGACAGCGAGCTGAACGAGCGCAAGGAAATCTTCTCCCGCGCGTTGCAGAACCATGTGCCGCTGGCCGCCCATATCCGCAAGGTGCTGGACGAACGCGTCAGCCATTCGGCGCCCAAGACCCGCTTCCTGGACGAGCTGGAAGACCATATGCCCGAGGATGCGGCGGAAGAGACCCTGAAGACAGTGGTGTCCTGGGCGCGCTTCGGCGAGCTGTTCAGCTACGACGATGATGCCGCGGCCTTCTCCCTGGAAAACCCGACCTAGGCGCTCAGAGCCGTCAGACGGCGGATGGTGCGCTCCGGCGGCAGGGTCAGGCGCACCGTAGTGCCCTTGTGCAGGATGCTTTCGATATCCAGCGTGCCGTCATGGCATTCGATCAGCGACTTGACCAGCGTCAGTCCCAGCCCGGTGCCTTCGGTGTTGCGCGCGAAGGGCGAGGCGATCTGGCGGAACGGCTCCAGCGCCAGCGGGATTTGCTCCGCCGTCATGCCGATGCCGGTATCAGCAACCTTCAGCACAAAGCTGCCGTCATCGCCCTGGTAGGCAGTGACATGGACCTTTCCGCCCGGCGGGGTGAACTTGATGGCATTGGAGCAGAGGTTGAGCAGCGCCTGCTTGAAGCGCAGCCGGTCTACCATCAGGTTGGGCAGGCCGGGCGCCAGCTCGCAGCCCAGCCGCAACCCGCCTTCATGCGCCTTGCCGCGCGTCAGGCGCAGACATTCGCTGATGATGTCGGCGGGCGCAATTTCCTCGCAGGCGAGCTCGAACTTGCCGGCCGCCGCCTTGGACAGGTCCAGAATGTCGTTGATCAGCGCCAGCAGATGCTTGCCTGCGCCATGCACGTCATTGGCATATTCGCGGTAACGGGGATGGCCCAGCGGGCCCATCATCTCGGTGCCCAGAATTTCGGAAAATCCGATGATGGCGTTCAGGGGCGTGCGCAGCTCATGACTCATCAGCGCCAGGAAATCGCTCTTGGCGGCATTGGCACGGGTCTCGGCCGTCAGGGCGCGGGACAGTTCGTCTTCGCGGGCCTGCAACAACTTGAGCTTGCCCTGTAGAAGCGCCTCGCCGGTGCCAACGCCCAGGTAGCGGCCGCGCCGTGTCACCACAAAGCATTCGATCAGGGCGTCAGGATTTTCCACCAGCAGGGTGGCGCCCAGATCGGCCAGCCGCACATCGGCATCCACGATCAGGGGTGCTTCATTGGCCAGCTTGAGGATGGATTTCCGGCTGAAGAGTTCGGGGACATACGGCTTGGCGTAACTGGCGAAAAAGATGAAGCGGTTTATCAAGCCCAGTACCTGGCCCGTCTGGCTGTGCAGGATGGCGGCGGCGGGAACGGCCGGATGGGCGACGAACCAGTCGAACACCTCGCCGCAGCTGGTGCGTTCGCTGAGCGCGGGCGTGCGCGCCGCCAGCATCCCTGCCGTCAGATCCTCGCCCTGCCCCGTCATGCTGAAAAATCCCGTGATCGCGGGGGCACCCTAGGGGCGCGGCGTATGCGGGCGGTTAAAGGCCGCTCAACAAAGCGGCAAAATTTGTGAAGTTACCGTGACGGGTAAACAACTGGTTTCACGCAGGCGGCTGCGCGGCTGGCGCGGGCGCGGGCTTCATCGGTATCGGCGCCGCGCGCCAGCGCCACGCCCATGCGGCGCTTCACAAAAGATTCCGGCTTGCCGAACAGGCGCAGCTCGCTGCCCGGCACCTTGAGCGCTGCGTCCACCCCATCGAACGTCATCGCTTTGGCATCGACGCCGCCATAGATCACGGCTGACGCGCCCGGCGAAGCCATATCAGTATTCACCGGCAGCCCCAGGATGGCGCGGGCATGCAGAGCGAATTCCGATTGCTGCTGCGAGACCAGCGTGACCAGGCCCGTGTCATGCGGGCGGGGCGAGACTTCCGAGAACCAGACTTCGTCGCCCTTCACGAACAGCTCGACCCCGAAGATACCCAACCCACCCAGCGCGCCGGTGACCTTGCCCGCCATGTCGCGCGCCCGTTCCAACGCCTTTGCGCTCATCGCCTGGGGCTGCCAGCTTTCGACATAGTCGCCATCCTTCTGGACATGGCCGATGGGGGCGCAGAAATGGGTGCTATCCTTGGCCCGCACGGTCAACTGGGTGATTTCGAAATCGAACTGGACCTCGCCTTCAACAATGACGCGGGCTTCGCGCACCCGGCCGGCGCTGAGCGCTTTTTCCCAGGCTGCGGGAACATCGGCCGCCGATTTCAGTTTGGACTGGCCCTTGCCCGAAGACGACATCACCGGCTTGACGAAGCTGGGATAGCCGATGCGCTCGCACGCCGCCTGCAATTCCTCCAGCGAGGAGGCAAAAGCATAAGGCGAAACCGGCAGCTTCAATTCTTCGGCCGCCAGAACCCGGATGCGTTCGCGGTTCATGGTGATATGGGCGGCGCGCGCGGTGGGAATGACAGTGCACAGGCCATCGGCCTCGATCCGCACCAACTCATCCGTCGCCAGTGCCTCGATCTCCGGCACCAGGAAATGCGGGCGTTCCTGTTCCACAATGGCGCGCAGCGCCCTGGCATCGGTCATGTCGATGACATGGGCGCGGTGCGCGACCTGGGCAGCGGGCGCGCCGGCATAGCGATCCACCGCAATGGTTTCCACGCCCAGGCGCTGCAGTTCGATGACCACTTCCTTGCCCAACTCGCCCGAGCCCAGCAGCATCACCTTCACGGCGGCCGGCGACAGCGGTGTTCCAAAATTCATGCGCCATACACCTTGGTGAAAGCGTCCATCAGGGCCTGACGGTCGCTGGGCTGGCCCTCGATCTTGATGGCGTCGTCCTGCATCACCACCCCGGGCGAGGCCCGCTCGATCCAGATATGCGAGGTGGGGATCACCCAGCTGGGATCATCCAGGGTGCCGGCGGCGATGAAGACCAGCGCGGGCGAGGCCAGCGGCTCATGCCACAACCGGGTGCCGCAATCGGCGCAGCGCACGATGTCGATCTCGCGCCCCGAGTCGGCTTCCTTGCGGAAGACATCGCCGGCCCCCTCGGCCTCGAAGGCGTCGCGCTTGGCGATCAGCATCAGCAGGTTGGTGGCGCCGGTCAGCTTCTTGCAGTCGATGCAATGGCAGGCGTTGACCGCCAGCGGCCGTTCCTCCAACCGCCAGCGCAGCGCGCCGCACAGGCAACTACCGGTATAGGGCGGATTGGGAATCGGCGGGCGTTGCGTCATGTCGTTCATCCCAACAAAAAGGCCCGGCTGGGCGCCGGGCCTTTGGTGTTTCTTTTCCCGGTGGGGAAAGAAAATCAGTTCTTGGCGGTATCCACCAGCTTGTTTTTCGCAATCCAGGGCATCATGGCGCGCAGTTTGGCGCCGACTTCCTCGATCTGGTGGGCATCGCCCAGGGCGCGAGTGGCCTTGAAGCTGGCCTGGCCGGCCTTGTTTTCCAGCACCCAGTCGCGGGCGAACTTGCCCTGCTGGATGTCGTTCAATACGCGCTTCATCTCGGCCTTGGTTTCCGGGGTGATAATGCGCGGGCCGGTGACATATTCGCCATACTCGGCAGTGTTGCTGATGGAGTAGTTCATGTTGGCGATGCCGCCTTCATAGATCAGGTCCACGATCAGCTTCACTTCGTGCAGGCATTCGAAATAGGCCATCTCCGGGGCATAGCCGGCTTCGACCAGCGTCTCGAAACCGCCGCGGATCAGTTCGACCAGGCCGCCGCAAAGAACGACCTGCTCGCCGAACAGGTCGGTTTCGCATTCTTCCTTGAAGTTGGTCTCGATGATGCCGGCGCGGCCGCCGCCGATGGCGGAGGCATAGCTCAGGCCCAGGTCATGGGCATTGCCCGAGGCGTCCTGGTGGACGGCGATGAGGGACGGCACGCCGCCACCCTTGAGATATTCGCCGCGCACGGTATGGCCGGGGCCCTTGGGGGCGACCATCAGCACGTCCAGGTCGGGACGCGGCTCGATCAGCTTGAAATGCACGTTGAAGCCATGGGCGAACAGCAAGGCCGCGCCCTGCTTCATGTTCTTGGCCAGGTCGTCCTTGTAGATGTCGGCCTGCAGCTCGTCGGGGGTGGCCATCATCATGACGTCCGCCCATTTGGCGGCGTCGGCGACGCTCATCACCTTGAAGCCGGCGGCTTCCGCCTTCTTGGCCGACGCGCCGGGACGCACCGCGATCACCAGATCCTTGACGCCGCTGTCGCGCATGTTCTGGGCATGGGCATGACCCTGGCTGCCGAAACCGATGACGGCGACTTTCTTGTTCTTGATCAGATTTAGATCGGCATCCCGATCGTAATAAACGCGCATCAGTCCACTCCTGGAGGTTTAAGATTGAGGTTGATTACATCGCGTCCGGACCGCGAGAAATCGCGGCAACACCGGTACGGGAGATTTCGACAAGGCCCAGCGGCCGCATCAGGTCGACAAAGCTGTCGATCTTGGAGGGGGCGCCGGTGATTTCGAAAACAAAGCTGGCCTGGGTGGTGTCCACCGGACGCGCGCGGAACGCGTCGGCCATGCGCAGCGCTTCCACCCGCTTCTCGCCGGTGCCGGCCACCTTGACCAGCGCCATTTCGCGCTCGATGCCGGCCTTGGCACTGGTCCAGTTGGTGACCTTGTGGGTCGGCACCAGGCGGCGCAGCTGGGTCTCGATCTGTTCGATCACCGCGGGCGTGCCCGAGGTGACGATGGTGATGCGGGATGTGCGCGCCATCGCGTCCACCTCGGCCACCGTCAGGCTTTCGATATTGTAGCCACGGCCCGAGAACAGCCCGACCACGCGGGCCAGCACGCCGGCCTCGTTGTCGACCAGCACGGTCAGGGTGTGACGCTCAATGTCGCCGGCCAGTTTCACTTTGGTATCGTGCATCTCAGACCAGCATCTTTCCGGCGTCGCTGATCTGGCCGCCGTCGTCGGGCGACAGCAGCATCTCGTTATGCGCCGCGCCGCTGGGGATCATGGGATAGCAATTCTCGGCCGGGTCGACACGCACGTCGAACAGCACCGGCTTGTCCACCGCCAGCATCTCCTGGATCTTGCCATCCAGTTCGGACGGCTTTTCCGCGCGCAGGCCGACGCAGCCAAAGGCTTCGGCCATCTTCACGAAATCGGGTAGCGCCTCGGAATAGGAGTGCGAATAGCGCCCGCCATGCAGGATTTCCTGCCATTGGCGGACCATGCCCATATATTCGTTGTTCAGGATGAAGATCTTGATCGGCAGATTGTACTGAACCGCCGTGGACATTTCCTGCATGGTCATCTGGACCGAGGCTTCGCCGGCGATGTCGATCACCAGCGCGCCCGGATGGGCCATCTGCACGCCCACCGCAGCCGGCAGGCCATAGCCCATGGTGCCCAGCCCGCCGCTGGTCATCCAGCGATTGGGTTCCTGGAAATGGAAGCGCTGCGCCGCCCACATCTGGTGCTGACCGACTTCGGTGGTGATGAAGACGTCCTGGCGATGCTTGGTCAGTTCGTACAGGCGATCAATCGCAAATTGCGGCTTGATGATGCTGTCGGAGTTCCGATAGTCCAGCGACTTCTTGGTCCGCCACTGGTCGATCTGCTTCCACCAGCCCTTCAGCGCATCGGCCTGGACCGCGTGCTTCTGGGTCTTCCAGAAACGGATCATCTCGCGCAGCGCCTTGGCCGCGTCCGCGACGATCGGCACGTCCACGCGCACGATCTTGTTGATCTGCGAGGCGTCGATATCCAGATGGATCTTCTTCGATCCGGGCGAGAAGGCGCTGACCTTGCCGGTGACGCGGTCGTCGAACCGCGCGCCCAGGCAGATCAACAGGTCGCAGTCATGCATGGCGTGATTGGCTTCCCAGGTGCCGTGCATGCCCAGCATGCCCAGCCATTCGGGACGGGCCGCCGGAAAGGCGCCCAGGCCCATCAGGGTCGAGGTGACGGGAAAGCCGGTCAGGTCCACCAGTTCGCGCAGCAGCTTGGACGCTTCGGGGCCGGAATTGATCAGGCCGCCGCCGGTATAGAAGATGGGCTTCTTCGCCGCCGCCATCATCTCCACCGCCTTCACGATGGCCGACAGGTCGGGATCGGTCTTGGGCTTGTAGGTGCGGTGATGGATGGCCTGCGGCCCGTGATAGGCGCCGTTCTGGAACTGGACATCCTTGGGGATGTCCACCACCACCGGGCCGGGACGGCCGGTGGTCGCGATCTCGAACGCCTCGTGCAGCACTCGGCTCAGCTCGTTGACGTCCTTCACCAGCCAGTTGTGCTTGGTGCAGGGCCGGGTGATGCCGACCGTATCGCATTCCTGAAACGCGTCGGTGCCGATCAGATGCGTGGGCACCTGGCCAGTCAGCACGATCAGGGGAATGGAATCCATTAGCGCGTCGGTCAGGCCAGTGACGGCGTTGGTGGCGCCGGGACCGGAAGTGACCAGCACAACGCCCGGCTTGCCGGTGGAGCGGGCATAGCCTTCGGCGGCATGGACGGCGCCCTGTTCGTGGCGCACCAGGACATGCTCGATGCCTTCGACCTTGAAGAGGGCGTCATAGATCGGCAGCACCGCGCCGCCGGGATAGCCGAAGATATGGGTGACGCCCTGATCCTTGAGCGCACGAATGACCATCTGCGCGCCGGTCATGGTTTCGGCGGCCTGGGTGGCTGTCAGCGTATCGTCCTTGTCCATCGTCCCGTCTCTCAGTCCTGCAATGCTCGTAACCGCACCAAAGATAAAGGGGCGTTTCCGCCCCTTGTCCGCATGGCCGCTATGCCCTTCCCCGAAGCGTCAGCTTCGGCGGGCCAGCGGCCGGATTACTACAAGAAAATTCATCATGGCGCGGGAACCTAAAGATGGTGCGATGCGGCGTCAAGCAATTTCACGCAGTATTTCGCCTGTATTGTGTAATTATATTGCTAACAAGTGGATCAAACCAGATATAATGTGGCATTCGGTTGCGAAACCACGTCATCTGGCGCTTGGCGAATTGGCGGGTGGCGGTGATGGCCCCGTCCAGCGCCTCCGCCCGGGTCAGGGTTCCCGCCGCCAGGGCCTGAAGCGGCCGCAGGCCCAGCAGCTTGGCGGCCGGCAACGCGGGATCCAGGCCTTCCAGGGCGCGGGCTTCGTCCAGACCGCCTTCGTCCAGCATAGCTTCGAACCGCGCCGCGATGCGGGCGCGCAGTTCGGGACGCGGCGGGTCCAGCACGAATGATGCGAGCTTGGCATTCTTCAGCAGCGGCGCGGTGGGCGCGCCCTGCCATTCCGCCAAGGGACGACCCGTGGCCTCAAACACTTCAAAGGCGCGCAGCACGCGCTGCGGATCGGAAGGGCGCAGCCGGGATGCGGTCACCGGATCGCGGTCGGTCAGCCTGGCGTGCAGGGCTTCCACACCGATATCGTCCAGCAAGGCGCGGGCGGCATCGCGGATTTCCGGCGGCGTGGGCGGAATGTCGGCCAGCCCTTCGGTCAGGGCCATGAAATACATGCCGGTGCCGCCCACGAAGATGGGCACACGTTTCATCGCGCGCGCCTGCGCAATCGCCAGGGCCGCATCTTCGCGCCAGCGTCCCACCGAATAGACTTTGCGCGCGCTGATGTTGCCATAGAGCAGATGCGGCACCCGCGCCTTGTCGGCTTCCGAGGGTTGCGCCGTCAGGATCGGCGCTTCGCGATAGACCTGCATGGAATCGGCATTGATCACCACGCCGCCGATCTGTTCGGCAAGTTCCATCGCAGCCTGCGACTTGCCGCTCGCGGTAGGCCCTGCAATAAGGACGGCATCATCATGCATGGCGGCACAATGTTTGTTCTGAATGTCATCGGCAAGGGCGCAGCGCCGGAGATTTTCCGGGGTCTGGACAATGGTCCGGCAAAAATCCTGTCGGAAGGCCATGCCTTTGATCTGCCCATCGCAAACGAGGTGGCAGCGTTGGCCGAAGCGCGCCAGCGCACCGAGGGCTTCGGCCTAGACATCAACCTGGTCGCCACCGCCAAGCGCCGCAAGAAGCTGCTGCTGGCGGACATGGATTCCACCATCATCAATGTCGAATGCCTGGACGAGCTGGCCGACATGGCGGGGCTGAAGCCCCAGATCGCCGCCATCACCGAGCGCGCCATGCGCGGCGAACTGGAATTCGAGGCGGCGCTGATCGAGCGCGTCGGCATGCTCAAGGGCCTGAAGCTGGACGCGCTGGAGCGCACCTATGCGGAGCGGGTGCGGCTCAATCCCGGCGCCAAATCCTTGCTGGCGACCATGCGGGCCCATGGCGCCCACACCATGCTGGTGTCGGGCGGCCTTGGTTATTTCACCCGGCGGGTGGCGGAAGCGGCGGGCTTTCATGCCGAACGCGGCAACACATTGCTGGATGACGGCACGCACCTGACCGGTGAAGTCTCCACCCCCATTCTGGGACGCCAGGCCAAGCTTCAGGCGCTGGAAGAAGCGGTCGACACCTTGAAAATCGAATTTGCCGAAACCCTGGCGGTGGGCGACGGCGCCAACGATCTGGCCATGATCCAGAAGGCGGGAATGGGTGTCGCCTATCACGCCAAGCCGGTGGTGGCGGCTTCTGCCGGTGCTGCCATCCAGCACAATGACCTGACCGCCCTGCTCTACCTGCAGGGCTACAGCGATTCAGAAATCATCAAATCGGATTGAAGTGCGCGAAGGGGTGCTTAGCTTCGGGCAGTTCCGCCAGCGGCACGAAATCCATCACCGCGCTCATCGCTTGCCAGTGAGCGCCGATCTCGGCAATCGTCGGGGCGCCGCGCGATTTCTCCACGCTTTCCCATTCGAAGATTTCCACCAGCGCGCCGTCCTGGGCAACGCCCTGAATTACGGGACGGTCGGTGATCAAGCCGTGATCGCGCAGCAGCGGCACATGGCCGGCCATCAGCATGCGGGCTTCGTCTTCATGGCCGGCATGCGGCCGGTAGGAACAGATGACCAGGATGCCCATGCGCGCTCCTCAGTTCAGCTTCAACCCTACGTAAGTTAAATCGCCGTCGCGATTGATCAGCATCAGCTCGCTTTTCTTGCCGGCCTTGACGTCGCCACCGACGCGCTTGGCGACATCGTCCGGCGTCTTCACCGGCTGGCCCGCCACTTCCACGATCACGTCGCCGGGGCGCAGATTCTTCTCGGCCGCCGGGCTGCCGGCCTCAACCGAACTCACCAGCACGCCCTGCACGCCGGCGCCAATCTTGAACTTGGCGCGCGCGCCGCCATCCAGCGCGCCGAGCGACAGGCCCAGTTGCGACAGCTTGCTCTGGTTCTTCACCGGCGCGGGCGGCGCCTTGGAAGGCTTGTCGGCCTTGGCGTCGTCGGCCAGCTTCTGCACCGTGATGCGCAGGGTCTGTTTGCGGCCCTTGCGCAGCACATCCATGTTCACGGTCTTGCCGATGGGCGTGTCGGCTACGATGCGCGGCAGGGCGCGGTCGTCGGGCACCGCCTTGCCGTCAAAGCCGGTGACCAGGTCGCCATTGTACAACCCCGCCTTGGCGGCCGGTCCGCCCTTGGTGACATCGGCCACCAGCGCGCCCTGGGTGGTGGGCAGTCCCAGTCCCTCGGCGATCTCCGGTGTCACCGGCTGGATGCGCACACCGATCCAGCCGCGCCGCGCAATGCCGAACTGGCGCAACTGGTTCACTACCTCGCGCGCCAGGTTGGCGGGAATGGCAAAGCCGATGCCGACGCTGCCGCCGCTGGGCGTGTAGATCTGCGAATTGATGCCGATGACATTGCCGTCCACGTCGAACAGCGGGCCGCCGGAATTGCCCCGGTTGATCGGCGCGTCGGTCTGGATGAAATCGTCATAGGGACCGGCATTGATGTTACGGTTGCGCGCCGAGACAATGCCCGCGGTGACGGTCGAGCCGATGCCGAAGGGATCGCCGATCGCGATCACCCAGTCACCGATGCGGGCCTTGTCGCTGTCGCCGAAATGGGTGGCGGGCAACGGCTTCCTGGGCGTCACTTTCAACAGTGCGATGTCGGTCTTGGCATCGCGGCCCACCACCTTGGCCGGCATCTGGGTGCCGTCCTGCAACGACACGGTGATCTGGTCGCTGTCCTCGATCACATGGTTGTTGGTGACGATGTAGCCCGACGGATCGATGATGAAGCCCGAGCCCAACGACGTGACATGGCGCGGCGCGTTGGGCTTGGGGCCCAGGAAATTCTTGAACAGGTCTTCCAGCGGCGAGCCGGGCGGCAGTTGCGGCATGGCGCCTTGCGGCGGCGCCTTCAGGGTCTGGCTGGTAGAAATGTTGACCACGGACGGCAGCAGCTTGGCCGCCAGATCGGCAAAGGAATCGGGCGCCGGACGCGCGGCGGCGGGCACGGCGGCGAGCGCCAAAATGGCACAAAGAATTTGAAAGCGGCGCATCTGTTCGTTCCTGGGAACGTGAAGGGAGGAATCGGGAGTCAGTCTAGGCAGCTATGCGCGAAACAGACAGGAAAAACCGGCCTTTGACGTGGTTTTTTCACTTTGCCGCCGAGCCGGTCTTTCCAAGGTTCCAAGGCATGCGGCTTGAAAGGAACAACCCATGATAAGGCTGGACGCCCATCGTAGACTGCTCTCGCTGCTCTGCTTCCTGCTGCTGGCCTGTGGCAGCCTGGTGGTGCTGGCGGGCTGCGGCGGCCTCCTACCGGACCAGAAAGCGGCCGGCGCTAGCCCGTTCGAAAGCCATGACCAGGCGGCGGAAGCCTTTGATCGGATCGTGCCGGGCATGACCCATGCCGAGGATCTGGCCAACCTGGGCTTCGATGCCCACACCGGCACTGTGGATGTGCTGTCCTATCTGAACATCGAAAAACGCTTCCTGCCCGCCACCGGGATGCGCAGGGAACATCTAAACCCCGCCGTGCAGGCCTGCATACGCGCCCAGGCCTATTGCACCGGCTATGTTTTCCATCCCGGCCGCGGTGAACGCTGGTCGGCCGATGTCATCCTGCTCGTGATGAATGGCCGCGTGGTGCACAAGGTCTTCTCCGGCAATCCGCGCACATAGTCCCTGGAAGGCCGCCGGCGACGCTCCTTAATTTAAGTCGCTCCGGCTCTCGCCGTCGCTCCGGTTACTGGTTTTTGGAGTCCGCCGGGGCTATATCCCCTGCCCATGAGCGCAACCCGCGACGACATTCTCAAGGCTTTGGACCAGGTGATCGACCCGGCCAGCGGCCGCACCGTGGTGCAGCAGGACATGATCCAAGGCCTGGTCGTGAAAGACGGCCATGTCGGCTTTGTGCTGGAAGTCGCCGCCGAACGCGGGCCGCAGTCCGAACCCCTGCGCAAGATCTGCGAAGCGATGGTGCTGGGTGTGAAAGGCGTCAAGTCCGTCACCGCCGTGCTGACGGCGCACGAAGACCATGGCGGCCACGCGCATGACGACCATGCCGGCCATGCGCACAGTCACGCGCCCGCCAAGCCCACGCCGCGCCAGCCGCAGGCACGTCAGGCGCCGCCGCCGCCGGCAGGTCTGCCCGGGGTCAAGAACATCATCGCCGTGGCCAGCGGCAAGGGCGGCGTCGGCAAGTCCACCGTCGCGGTCAACCTGGCGCTGTCGCTGTCGCGGCTGGGTTTGAAAGTCGGCCTGCTGGACGCCGATATCTATGGCCCCTCGCTGCCGCGCCTGCTGGCGATCACCGAAAAGCCCGGCAGCACCGGCAACACGCTGATCCCGATCGAAAAGCATGGCCTCAAGACCATGAGCATCGGCTTCCTGGTCAAGGAAGACGAAGCCATGATCTGGCGCGGCCCCATGGTGCAGAGCGCCCTGTCGCAGATGCTGACCGATGTCGCCTGGGCGCCGCTGGACGTGCTGGTGCTGGATATGCCGCCCGGCACCGGCGATGCCCAGCTTACCATCGCCCAGCGCGTGCCACTGAAAGGCGCCGTGGTGGTTTCCACGCCGCAGGACATCGCATTGATCGATGCCAAAAAGGGCATCGCCATGTTCAACAAGACCCAAGTGCCGATCCTGGGCATCGTGGAGAACATGTCCATGTTCACCTGTCCCGATTGCGGCTCGTCCCATGCCATCTTCGGCCATGGCGGGGCGCGCGAGACGGCGGAGAAGCTGGGCGTGCCGTTCCTGGGCGAGATTCCGCTGGTGCCGCGCATCCGCGAAACATCCGACGCCGGCACGCCGGTCGCCGTTTCGGCACCGGATGGGCCCGAAGCGCAGGCCTTCCTGGAACTGGCGAAGAAGGTTGCGGTCTCGCTGGAAGCCGCCAGCAAGCCCGCGCCAAAAATCGTTATCGAATAACCGTTACCGCGTCAGCGTGACGTAGCTGTAGCGCAGGCCGTCCGGTGTGACGTGATCCTCGCGCGCCGTCTCGCGCCAGCCGCTGCGGTCCAGTTCGAACCGCGCATCGCCGTCAAAGTTCTTGTGCACTTCCGTCAGCTCGATCCGCGAGGCCAGCGGCAATGCCCGTTCGTAAATCTCCGCGCCGCCGATCACCATCACCGTGCCGGAGGTGCCTGCCGTCGCCTGGCCCAGCGAGGATGCGGTGATCGCCCCTTCGGCGCGCCAATCCCTTTGCCGCGTCACCACCACATTGACCCGGCCAGGCAGCGGCTTTCTGGGCAGCGAGTCCCAGGTCTTGCGCCCCATTACGATGGTATGGTTCAGGGTCAGCGCCTTGAAGCGCTTCAGGTCTTCGGAAATGTGCCAGGGAATGCCGCCATCCTTGCCGATGACGCCATTGTCCGCGATGGCCACGACCAGCACGATCTCACTCATGATGCGAGCTCCCGAAGCGCTTCGCCCTGAAGGCGATAGTTGATCCAACTGTCGCGCGGGCCTGCGCCCAGGCTCTTGTAGAATTCAATCGACGGGGTGTTCCAGTCCAGCACCTGCCACTCCATGAAACTGCCTTCGGCCTTGCCGGCCAGATGCGCCAGCAGGGCCCGGCCCAGGCCACGCCCGCGAAAGACCGGCTGCACATACAGATCTTCCACATACAGACCGCGCGCGGCGCCGAAGGTCTTGTAGGTCCAGAACCAGACGGCAATGCCCACCGCCGCGCCATCCACCACCGCCAGGTCGGTATGGCAGGCCGTGCCCAACAAGTCGCGGATCACGGCCGCTTCGTCCAGGGCGAAACCGGCCTCAAGCTTTTCATAGTCCGCCAGTTCCCGGATCAACGCCACAATGGCGGGCGCATCGGAGGCCGTTGCAGTGCGGATCAAAAAATCGCTCATCCCTTGGACCTTAGGGTTGCGGGCGTGGAACCCAAACCGTCACTATCGGTTATACCCAAGCTATTTTCAGGACAGATTATCATGCGCAAATTGCTGATTTCCGCTGCCGCCCTGACGCTGCTGATGGCGCCGGCTTGGGCGCAGCCCGAAAACAATCCGAACCGAATCGGTAAGGCCAGCGTCGCGCCACAGGTGCAGGACCAGGCCCAGCGGCAGCTTGGCGTGCAGCCGCCGCCCGGCCAGCCGCAGCGCGGCGGAAATGGCGGTCCCACCAGCTTCACCAACCAGGCGCCGCAGGGGACCTTTCCCGGCCAGAACGTCGACAGGGGTAACAGGGTTGATCGTGGGGGCGCCCAGCCGCAGGCAGCGGCGCCGCAGCAGGGGCGCGATTACAATCGCGGCGGCAACAACCGCGACTATCGCGGCTACGATAACCGGGACAATCGCGACTATCGCGACAACGGCCAGAATTATCGCGGCGACAACCGCTATGGCAATCGCGGCTATAGTGGCCAGCGCCACGACTTCAGCAGCTTCCGCGACTATCACCGCGACTTCCGCGCCTCGCGCCGCTTCCGCGGTCCCGACTATCGCCGCCCCGCCGGCTGGTATGACCATCGCTGGACCTTCGGCGAATTCCTGCCGTCGGCCTTCTGGGCGCGCGATTACTGGCTGAGCGATTTTGGCGCCTATGACCTTCCGCCGCCCCCCTATGGCGCGATCTGGGTGCGGGTTGGCAATGACGCCCTGCTGGTGGACCGGGACAGCGGCGAAGTAATTACCGTGCAATATGACGTGTTTTACTGAGGTTTTTGGCCTGGCGCCGCATTTTACCGTGAGTGCGGCACCTTTGCCCTTACACCCCGTCCCTTAGCTGCTATAAGCCGCCACCGTGCCTGTGGCTCACCACAGGTTGAGCGTCAGCAAGGTACGGGTTTATCAGCATGTCCAACGTCACGGTGATCGGCGCCCAATGGGGCGACGAAGGCAAAGGCAAGATCATCGACTGGCTGTCGAACCGCGCCGACATGGTGGTGCGCTTCCAGGGCGGCAACAATGCCGGCCACACCATCGTGGTGGGGGACAAGACCTACAAGCTGTCGCTGTTGCCGTCGGGCGTTGTGCAGGGCAAGCGCTCCATCATCGGCAACGGCGTGGTGGTGGATCCCTGGTCGCTGCTGGACGAAATTGCCCGCGTCGGCGCGGCCGGGCTGACGGTCGGCCCCGAAATTCTGGTG